>JAEOTH010000103.1 GCA_016839915.1 Promethearchaeota archaeon | reverse complement strand
CCTTAAATTTTCAAAATTAATTAGACTAGATTAGAAAAAAATATAAATTTCATACATTCTTTTAAAAATTAATATCTCAAAGGGGACTTGGTGTAGCCCGGTGGCACAGCAGGCTCCAGATCCTACAAGCAAAAGCTGTTCTGCGGACACCTGTCGGTCGGGGGTTCAAAGGGAAATGCCTATGTAGCTTTACCCGAAAATATCCCTCAGTCCCCATACTTTTTTCATTTTTTAATTGTATAATCACCAGTGGATTAAGATTGATTAATGTTAACTGAGATTACCATATCTGTAATCTATTAGTATTAATTTGTTTGAGTTAATTTAAAAACAATATTTTCGTGAAAGCCCGATTTCACGAACTTCTGTTCGATTCATTCAAGGTAAATTTTACTCTTCGACAATTTAAAAGTAAGTTAAAATGAATAAATTTTTAAATTTAGTAATTAGCTAGGCGTTTTTTCTTATATTATTTAATAAACCAATTAATTAAAGTAAAATTTCTTGTTCTTCATGATGAATATATATTTGGAGGTGTTTTGGTATTAAAATAGATTGGAAATATTTTAAAAAAACCTATCCATATGTTTGTGATAAATGTGGATATTTTCACTGGGAACTGAAACCAAATTGTGAGGGTTGTGGCAATAATAATACACTTAGAAAAACTTTGAAAAAAGACTGGAAAAAACATAATACCATGGAAAAAATCCATGTGGCAATTTTTTCAGCTTAAAAACCGTAATTCTTAAATCTATCTAAAGTAATAATCTAAATACGTCCATATTTTAACCATTTTGCCCAATCTAGTCTTCCATTCATAGCTGCAATTGAGGCTGCTTTATTCCAATCATATGGAACGGAAACGTCTTCGATCCACCATTGATCCTTATGCTTACTTACAATGCTATATCGAGCATGTGGTGTACCAGTCTCCATAACATGAAGAAATGGAGTACTATCAGTATATGCTGGCAATCCTACGCTTCCTGGGTTAACAATAAGTTTTCCATTTTTTAAATAAATTGATCTAGGAACATGACTATGTCCACAAAGTATTATATCTTTATCGATTGATGAAGTTTGTTCTTCTAAATCATCAATATTCTTAATTGACACTCCATTTTTATCTATTTTTTCAATAAAGTATTCTGAATCATTGTTTGGTGTGCCATGAAAGAGGATCATATTTTCATATTCAATTATTTTAGGTAACTTATTTAACCACTTTATTGTTTCTGAATTTATTAAGCCTTGAACATAAGAGAGAGAAGGGCAATTTTTCAAATCTTCATCAGAGGGATTAAGAAGGATTCTATCTTCATTTCCACATATACTTGGAATCTTGAAATTAATGAGAATTTCAGTTGTACCTGCAGGATCTAAGGGACCATATATACTATCCCCAAGATTAACTATAGTTGGAATTTCCTTATTATTAATATCTTTAATAACAGCATTTAAGGCCAAACTATTTCCATGAATATCCGATAATACTGCGATTTGTTTTTCAAATCTCATAATATCATCGCATTATTTTCATTATGAATTAGAGGTTTTTCAATCTCTCTTGTTCTTTTTGCTTCTTTTTTTCTAATTTTTTCTTTTGCTTTTCTAGTTTTTTTTGCTTTTTTGCTTCTAGTTTTGCTTCTTTTTCTTTTTGTTTTCTCTCTTGTTTGATTCTTTCAAGTTCTTGTTTTTCTTTTTCAATAGCCTCTAATTCTCTCCTTTCATTCTCTATTCGCTCCCTTTCTAATCTGATCTTCTCTTGTTTAGCTTTTTCTAGTTTTTCTAGCCTTGCTTTTTTTAGTTTTTCTTGCTTTTTTCTTTCTTCTTCTTTCCGAATTCGCATCAGACGTTCTCTTTCCTTTCTTTCCTTTTCTTGCTTTTCTCTTATTTTTCTCTCCCTTTCAATTCTTTCAATTCTTTCTATCTCCAACCGAGCCTGTTCTAATCTCTCTTTTTCCTTTCTAGCTTCTTCTTCAAGTTCAAAAATCCATGTATCTACTTTCAGAATTAATTCTTGTTTTTCTTTTAACGATAATCCCAAATTTGGCTCCTTTTTTGAGTATATATTAGCATATTTACTCATTTCCCATATTTTTTTCTGTTCGGTTGTTGTTGCACTAACACCTATTTGCCTCATACTTTCCCTAGCGATTTCAAATGCTTTTCCAATAGATCTCATTTCATAATCTTCATTAATAACTTTTCTGAGATATAATATAATTTGTTTAACATCAGGTTTAGGGGGGCTTGGTAATGCTTTAGACTCCACTTTTTTTGATTTTAATGTCTCTAGCTCAAATTTTTCTTGATTGTAATCTTGAGTTTTTATAGGGCTAATACTAGGTCGTTGAGTATCCTTTTCAAGAAGGTAAGCGGGGTATTCTTCCTTTCTAGATAAAACCTGGGGTTCTTTTTTTGCTTTTCTTTTAAATTGAATTGGCCAACTCACATAGGCATACAAACGGTCTTCTGCGGAAGTAAAAATTGACTCTTTAGATGTCTTTCTATTGGTTAATTCCCTTTTACTCGAAGAAACTTGTGGTATATTTGAGTTTAACATTGTTGAAGCATTTTCTAAAAGAGAGAATAGATACATTGGATCAAACTCGACATTAGAATAAACATTTCTCAAATAGTCAATATTACCATCTATTATACTCAAGTTTATATTAGAAATTGTTTCTTTTAAAAGTTGATCTGCTGCAAAAGAAACCCTCTCTACTCCGGCTGTTGATTGTAGGTAAGAATTATCAGATTTTTTTCTCATTTTTTCAGAAACTAAAATTTGATTGTAAAAATCCCAATGTGTACTTAACAACATATGACCATCTTTAGCAATTTGATAAGAATCATCTTGTTGGATTTTCTCAATCATCTCCAAAAATATATCTTTATTCGGTATAAAAATATTTCTCATCAATGCTCCTTTTATGAAGCTGAGCTGGTTCTCTGATTTATAAGACAAATTGACAGGGATTTTAACCACTTTTTCTGCAATGACAACATCTCGATCATCTTCTAAAGTTATATTTCCTGAAGTAGCCATGTGGTCATATACGAAGTCTGATAGCACTAATCCTGTTAATGTTCTATTATCGGTAATATATTTACCAGATTCTAATTCAAATTTTAGAAAATAATAACCTAAGCCAAAGAGATAATGAAGTGTTCCTTTTACAGTCTCAAATGAATAATCATAACCGCTTAAAAATATAACAGCATCTGAAATTATTTTAGATACTGGATGATGAACATAGGTTCCTAATGTAGGATAACCTAATAAATCACTCCAACTAGGGATCATAAAAAGTGAATCATGGGGAAATAATTTATTCTCCATTTTCTGCTTTTGAATTCTTTCTCTTTCAAGCTGTTCTTTTTCAAGTCTTTCTTTTTCCAATTGTTCTTCATTAATTCTATTTATTTCCATAATACCAACTCAAAATACAATTTTTATTTTATAGAAAATCATTTTTCCATAATATATTTGTTTTATGATTTTTTTATCATAAAGAGAGTTTAAAATTTATAAAAAAAAAATTATTAGAAATTATTCTACTACTACATCTATCGCAGCATAAAACACTCCTGATTCAAATGTTTCACTATAGGTTAAATCAGGAATATTTATTGTAACAACTACATTTACCCATACTTCATAAGTTCCACTTACTATCTGAATTTCATCAGGCCCAAGTAGAATATTAGTATTTTGCATAAAAATATTAGCTAGATCTTCAAGTGTAAACGTAAGTTCGTAAGACCCACCAGTAGGAGTTGAAATATTTATAAAGATTACAATATCAACATACTGGTTGAATAGAGCAAAAGCAGAATTTCCATCGGTTTTAACATCACCTTCCCATTGCCTAAAGAAATATTCATAAGGATTTACTTTTACAGTTTTAGCATTGATGGTGATTGTACTTGTAGATCCAAAATCATCAAATTGATAAGAATCTTGAGAAGGGGAAATTTGTGATGTTGTCCCTAACACTCCTAAACTCATATCAAATGATAATGCATTGACTCCAAATCCATATATGAACACAGGGGTTAACGCTACTAAAGTTCCAGCTGTTATTATTGAAATAATAATAATAGCAAATACTTTTTTTGATGGCATTTTAATATCCCATAATTTTTATTTTATTTTGTAAAAATAATATAAATCCAGTATATAAAGGATTTTGGTATAATATTCTCTGCTCTCCTATATTCAAACATTTTAGATTTATTGATATTTCACAATAAAACAAATAAAGTAATTTGATAAATATAAATAATAACAAATGTAATTTTCATTTTAGCAGATTATGTATAAAATTGAGAAAATAGGAAAGGATTATCTCTATATTAAGATAATGGGTACATTTCCACCATCAGTTGCACTTAAATTTATTGATGATTTTGAAGAAACTACAAAAAATCTAAAAAATCTTTCAGTAATAGTTGATGGATTAGACTTCATTTTGCTAAATCTTAAATCATTTGAAATTGTATTAGAATTCCTTAAAAGAAATAATGAAAGATTAGTAAAATCTGCTTATGTTATAGCACAGAATCCTGTTTTGGATAAGGAAGCTCAAATCTTATTAGATAGAGCAGACTCTCCTAAAAGAAAGATTGTTGATAATCTTGACGATGCTAAAAAATGGATTGGTATTAGTGAGATTATAATAGAAAAAGATTAGCCTTCCCTTTTAATTTCTTTGTTAAACACTGATACAAGAATTACTCCAATTATAACAATTACTATTCCAAAAACTTGGATGAGTATAATTTCTTCATTAAGTCCTATTAAGCTTAATATAACTGCTAATGAAATACTTGTAGAAGTGTAACTAGGGACAGCTACATTAGCCTTCGCTTTAGTAAATGAATACTGAGTAAATATTAGGGTTAAAATTGCTGTTAAAAATGTAATAAATGTGAAAGATATAGTAATAAATGGATCAGGAACGGCTGTTATGCGTTTAGCAACCGTTTGAAGCGCATTAAATGTTCCCGCAGTGATTCCAATAATTAATCCTCCAAAAATATATCCTTTCAATTTTGAAATAGTAATAGCAATAATCTCAACTATTATAACTGGAAGCGAAAAAGCAATTAATAATGGTAACGATAAATCCCCTAAGCTAATCTCGCCAGTATTAGGGTTAAAAATCGTTACTATCGTAGTTCCAACAATTATTAGGATAACACCTAAAATTTGTATTTTGTAAATTTCTTCATGTAATATGTAATAGGAGAATAAAACTAATACTATTAATCCAATTCCTCCCAGTGGGGCGATTATATTTATTGGGGCAAAAAGTAAGGCAAGCCATTGTATAAACATATATGTTGAAGTTAATACAAGGCCAAATATCCAAATCCCGGAGTGTTTACTTTTAATTGACTTATCAATTTTGAGTCCTTCAATCGCATATTTCTGGATTCCTTTTCCTAGATAAAGCATAACATATGCTATTATACCTATGATTAAACCAAAAATAACCAATTTTATGACCTTTTAATTATTAATTGATTTTCAATCTGTTTTTACAAAGTTCAATGGCTTTAGGATTGTTATCTACTCCAATCCACTTTCTATTTAATTTTTGAGCTGCTGCTAAGGTTGTACCAGTTCCACAAAAAAAATCTGCTACAAGATCTTCTTCATTTGATGAAGCTAATATGATACGTTCTAATAATTTTTCAGGTTTCTGGGTAGGATAACCAAGATATTCTTTTGACCTTGTAGTAGTTTGAAAAGAATATATATCATTCCAGACATCACCTATTGCATTGCCAGGCTTTTCATCTAGATATTGTTTTCCTCCTCGCCTTTTTCGGTAGAGACGTCCATCTTCATCCATATGTCGAAACATTGTTTTAATATATTCTTGTTTATAGGGAGTATATTGCTTATTAAAAGTAAAATTTTCAGATTTTGTATAATATAAAATTGTATCATGTTGACGCACCCAGCCTTTTACTTGACTTTTAAAACCAGATACACTTCCAACATTCCAAATAATTTCTCTTCTAAAGAAATTTCTTCCAAAAACTTTATCACATAAAATTTTTATTTCAAAAGCAGCATTGGGATCACAATGACAATAGAAACTACCAGTTTTGTTCAGAACTCGGTGCATTTCAATAATTCGGACCCTCATGAAATTTAGATAATCTTCTAAAGAATCCCATAAATCAGAAAATTCTTTGTAATCTACACCACTAAAAAATGGAGGATCTATGTATATCAAATCAATAACATTTGACTTGATGTTCTTTAAAAATTCTAGATTTTCAGCCAAGTAAACTGTGTTTAATTTCATATGAAGTTTAGAAAATCGTTGAGATTAAACTATATTATAGAAAAAGAATGATTAAATAAGAATTTCTTGCTTGAATTTAAAAGATTATTATAATACTTTAAAATCTAAAAGAATTCCTTGAATTTTATTCCTTGATTTATTCTAATATATTGTGAATTATTTACAAATATTAACAAGGCTTTCTAATGATGATCAAATTTATAAATCATAGAGATATAACTTTATCCATTAAAATCCAAAAAGTTCCAGTATTAAAGAATTTGATAAATTAATATGATATTGAATCCTAAACTAAAGAAAAATACCTTAATCTTATTACTTCTAGGATTTTCGTTTTTTATTTTTCAAGCAAATATTGATATCATTAGTAATCAAAAAGCAGTTGATTATAATCAAAAAAATGATATTATAGAAAGAATTAGTCCTTCTTCCTACTATTTAGATTGGCATGATGTTTGGGGGGGATCAGCTTCAGATTATGGACGTGGTGGTATTGCTATCGATGATGATGGATTTATTTATATTACAGGTTATACTTATAGTTTTGGATCAGGGGGGTATGATATATTCATAAGGAAATATGATACATACGGAAATTTAATATGGAATAGGTACTGGGGAACTTCAACACATGAACAAGCTCATGATATTACACTAGACTCCTCGGGGGATATCTATATCACAGGATATCAAGGTTCGAGTGGTTATGATCTTCTTCTTTTAAAATACGATTCCAATGGGAATTATCAATGGCATTCTATATGGGGTCCTGGAACATTTAACGAGGGAGATGGAGTAGCACTGGATGAAAGTGGAGATATTTATGTGGCTGGAAGAACAGGGGATAATTTCGCTTTATTAAAATATAGTTCTACAGGAGCCCTAATATGGAGCAAAATAAATACAAGTTTTCATGGAGGTGATGATCTTGTTATTGATGATTCAGGCTTTATCTACATTTGTGGGAGAGATAAAGCATCCTCGAAAGAATATTTATCTAAATTCAATTCTAATGGTATTTTAATTTGGAATCATTTTTGGGGGGGTGCAGATATTCTTGAAGTGAGAGATATGATTATGGATAATGTATCTAATTTTTATATAACTGGTCGTACAGAATTTAATGTCGCCAGTATTAATGATGCTTATATTGTAAAACTCAATTCCTCAGGATCAATTTTATGGAATCTTACATGGGGAAAATCTTTATATGAAATGGGTTGTGGAATTACTATTGATTATGTCGGTAATATATATTTAACAGGAGAATTAGACAGTCCCAGCAACAATATAGACGCTTTTATAGTGAAATTTGATTCATATGGCGTTCAATTATGGAATGATACATGGGGGGGGATAGAAAATGATGATGGTGATAGAATAGCATTGGATATGAATGGAGACATACATATTACGGGAACTACACGTAGTTATGGAGCAGGAGCAAATGATGTCTTTATATTAAAATATTCACCACCTATTCCACCAAGACCTTTTAATCTTACCTCAAACGCTAATTTACCTGATCTAGATGGAAATTTTAATCTTATTTGGACATCTTCTTTAGCAGATAAGTTTTCTATTTATATTTTGGGTAATTGTAGTACAGAAATCAGTAATTATCTCAGCTTGCTTGAAAATCAGACCGCGATTTCTCCTTATAAAATCACAGATTTTTCAAGCGGGACCTATTATTTTATTATTGAAGCTACTAATGATTATGGTTCTACTCTATCTAATTGCATTGAAATATCTGTTCATGTCTCGTCAGATCCAGAATTACTAAACCTGATTATTCTTCTAATTGGGTTAAATTTCGTTTCAATTTTAATTATCATCTATTTTAAAAAAAGAAAAAAAGTATGACATAATAAAGTTGAATAATTCATTGATTTGAATAATACTAAAAATCAATAATTTAAGCATCTCAACATATTTTAAAGATATTCCTACTTAATATCCTCAAATTCGGTAAGTTGTAAGATCTAAATACAAGATTGAGGATTTCAAACTATAATGGAACTGTTCCAAGTTTTTTGGGACGACCAAAAGAAACTTTTTTTAGAATTCAAAAAAGAAGAGAACGAAAAACAAGTATACCTCCCCAACAATATAAGACGCTTAAATCTACAATTTGAAATTTCAAAAAAAGAAGTATTCTACAAAGAACCACCTTACCTTATTTCTATAAAAAAAGTTTATCATTCAAATGACACATTCGCTTTCACAGTTGATTTAGATTTGATAAATAATCTTGAAGATCTTCAAATTAAGATTTTACGTCTGCATGTTTTCCTCAATTCAGGCCAAAGAATTGATCATTCATTCGAAGAGAGGTTTAAAATATCAGAAATTGAATATAATGATGATTGTTATATTGGATTCGAGATTGAAGATTTAAGCTCTAAAAAAAATCTTAGAAGTACTTTTACTCAAGAAAAAATCTACGAAGAAATTAAAACAGATTTTAATAAAAGTGAACAGAAAAGGACTGTCATTTATGAAAAGAAAAGAGTTGAAAATATTCCTGAAGATTTTTCTATGATTTCAATAGTCAGTGAAAGCAATAAGACTTTAAAAAATATTGAAGAACAATTAAAAAATTTAGCTGCTATATTGAAAAACATGAGCTTCAATAATACTCAGTTTCTCCCCTCAATTCCAGTTAAAAGGAATCAAGAAACAGGTATTGAAAGAATTACTAGAACTCCTTCTAAACCTAATTTGCTGCAAAGTGGAGCGCCCTCCGCAAAAATTTTAGTAATAAAAGAAATGAAATCGATTTTTCAAACAACTATTGAAAAAAATTCAGCATTTAATGTAAAAGATATTCTAAAACCTATGAGTGAAGAAGACCTTAAAAGGATGATACTTTCTGATGAAGAAATAGTGAAAAGAAAAGATAAATTCTTAAATAATCTAATTAAACAGCAAGAAGATAAAAAAAAGACGAAATTATCATTGGAAGACTTAAAAAAACCAAACTAAAACTATAAATCTTTTTTTTTAATTCAGTATTAAATAATAAATAGGATTTGTTAATTCAATTGAGGTAAAAAAAAATTTTATTAAATTATTTTATCGGAACAGCAGGGAGTGGGAAATCCACTCTCACAGGTGAATTAAAACAATATATTGTGAATCGAGATCCTGAGATAGCCACAATTACTATAAACCTAGATCCAGGGGTAAGGATCTTAACATATGCTCCTGATATAGATATTCGAGATTACATTATTCTTGAAGAAGTTATGGAAGAATACGAATTGGGTCCGAATGGTGCGATGATCTTAGCGTCTGATTTAATGGTAAATTACCTAGATGATTTAAAAGACGAAATAGATGATTTTAACGCAGATTGGATTTTAGTAGATACAGCAGGGCAATTAGAATTATTTGCTTTTCGCGAAACTGGACCTCTTATAGCAAGCGCTCTAGGATTTGGGTCAATTCAACGATCAGTTAGTTTTCTTTTTGATTCCAATTTGGTATTAAGACCAAATGGTTTTATTTCCACTTTACTTTTAGCCGCCTCAGTACAATTTCGTTTTAGAGATATTCCTCAAATTAATATTCTCTCTAAAGTAGATCTTTTGGATGAAGATCAAATTGAAATGATTGTGAATTGGAGTCAAGACTTTAAAGCATTAGAAGAATCTACTAGCGAGAGAGAAAGTGGATTGATTAGAGAATTATCAATGGACTTATCAGAAGTTTTTGTTCAAATGGGCTCAACTGCAGAATTAATCCCTTGTTCGATTAAAGAGGAAAATGGTCTCGATCTCTTATTTGGATATTTGCAAAGGATTTTTGATTCAGATAAATCTAAATTTTATTAATATGTATACTTAACTTAAAGAAAATGAAAATTATTGGACCTATTGCGGGAACTGGTACAAGGTTAAGACCTTTTACATTAAGTAAACCAAAAGCATTCTTAACAGTTGCGGGAAAAACAGTTTTAGATCATATAATAAGTAAATTTAGCAACACTTTTGATTCAGATACTGAACTAATCTTAATAGTAGGTTATAAAAAACGACAAATCATGGAATATATAAAAAAACAATATAGTGATAAATTTAAACTAACATTTATTGAACAAATTCCGAGGGGATATGAAGAAGGCACTCCATACTATTGGGGCTTAGGGGAAGCCGTTTATTTAGCACATACAAGATTCAAGAAAACAAAATTACAAAATATGAAAGAAGATAAAAGAGAAGGTTCTTTTATATTTTTAGGTGATATGTTACCTCTGGATGAATATTCTTATCTAATGTATAAATATTGGGAGTCTGATGTAGATGGAATAATTACCGTAATGAAAGTTCGAAAAGAAGATGCAAGCTCTTATGGAATAGTTGAGCTAGATAAAAATGGTATAATCGAGAGACTAGTAGAAAAACCAAAAGACTATATCTCCAATTTGGCAATAGCGGGGCCATATTCATTTTCAAATACTGCAACCTTTGCTCTTTTTAAAAATCTTAAGAAATATTTGGATCAAAGAAGTAATGAATCTAAAGAAGTTTATATGACCGATAGTTTACAGGATCTTGTAGATCAGGGATTTAAAATTGCTGCGGTCGAATTAAAGCAAGGAATTCTGGACTTTGGTCGTCCTTCTGAACTTTTAAAGGGAAATAAGTATCTTTTAGAGCAAGGTGCTGGTAGATCGAATGATTTTCAAAAAAATAATATAACCATCGAAAGATCATTTTTAAAAAATCCTATTTTTATTGGGAAAAATACAAAAATAATAAATTCCGTTATTGGTCCTTATATTTCTATTGGTGATAATTCATATATTGAGAATTGTATTATGGAGAACTGTGTTGTTGAAACAAGTGCTTATCTTAATAATATAATATCGCAAAATTCGATAATCGGAAGTAATGTAAAAGTCGAAAATATAAGTAAAGATAACTTGATTATTGGTGATAAAAGCGTTTATTAAATAATTTTCCTAAAACATGGAAAACAGGAAAGATAACTTCTATATATTATAATTAAATATTAATTCTAGAAATATTAAAATACTACATAATAATAACAAGAAATTGAGTAATTTAAAAATAAAAAAAAGAGTTTATGATCTATAATGTCATATCATATCGCGTTTGATGTTTCTCATAAACCAAGAGGAAAAATTGACGAAAATCTTACTGAACTTAGAGATTATCTGAATGTAAATGATTTTGTGTGTTATAATTTTTTAGAGGTTCCTATTACAGAAGAATCCTTGATACCCTATGATATTCTTGTGTTTGTATGCCCTGATTTTGCTAGACTCTCTTCCCTAGAAATCACCACAATTGTAAATTGGGTTAAAAATTCTGGAGGAGGATTGTTATTATTATCACATGCAGGTGGAGATAGAGGACGCGGAAGTAATTTATCTGAAATTTCAGAGCAATTTGGCATTGCTTTTGAAAATGACCAAGTATTAGATGACAGAATTAATTTAGGATTAGAGAATATACCTTTAATTTCTGCATTTAATATACCACACCCAATTACTAGTGAGATAGGTACTCTATGTTATAGATCCGGGTCTTCTCTTTCTGTTATAGGAAGCGGTGCTTTTTCAATAGCAGATTCGAATGAAACTTCCGAACCTTTCTCTTGTCCTCTTATCTGTGTTTCAGAATCAGAAAATGGAAGAGTCTGTTGTATTGGAAGTTATGAAATCTTTAGAGATAAAATAGGTGGGAGTTTTCAATGTCATGATAATCCTCAATTAGCATTAAATATTTTCAAATGGCTTATATCTGACTTTCGAATGGAATTAAGAGCCAATTTAGATGTACCTGTACCTATTCCTCAAGCATCTGATATCCCTTCTAAAATAACAGAAGAACAAGAAGTTCCTATATCTTATACTCCTCCAGATAAAAAATCTATCGATATCGATTTTTCAATGAAAATTTCTAAAAAAAGTGAACTAGTAGAGTTATTAAAAATATTTCAAAATCAGATTAATACAATTAAATCCACAATTGATAAATTAATAAAAAAAGCTATAACTTCAGAAAATGATATCTCTGAAATAGAAAGTTCAAATATTACACCAAATCCTAATAATTCTCAACTCATTGAGTCAATTGAAGAAAAAGATATAGATGTTCCTCCGACTGTAGAAAAAATTAGTGTTGGACTCGATATTCAAGAAGATCCTACACTAACTGCTTTACCACCTAAACCGGTAACTTTAAAAAAAGAAATGATTGACTCTGAAGAATCTATAAAACCGGCTCCCAAACTTAAAACAAAAGGCAAATCTAAAAAAGAACTTAAGAATGAAAAGGAAGGATTAGAAACAAAGTTAACTTCTGTTCAAGATTTAATGAAATTTATTGATAAAAAACATTCTACAGGAAAATTAAATGACGACGAATATGTAAAGCGTTCAAAAAAACTCCAGAGTGATTTAAAGAAAACCAAAAAAAGGATTGATATTATTAGTAAGCTTTTGGAAAAATAATTAGGCTATAAAATTATTTTGTCAATTTTTTCTTATTTTATTACATCAGTTATAAAACAAGTTTCAACTATTTTTACTCCCGTTATAGGGGAAATCTTTTCTTCAATCAATGGATTAAATTTTTCAATAGATTCAATTTCGACTTTCATGAATAATCCACAATCTCCTGATAGTCTCCAAATATCCGTAATTTCTTCAATTTCTAACAATGCTTTTAGTATTCTTTTAATCTCCTTAAAATCAGGTTCAACTTTTACTGTAGCTCTTGTACGTGGTTTATTATCAATACTATACTCAATTGTAAACTTTTTAATGATACCCTCATCACTTAATTTTTTGACTCTTCTTCGTACTGTTGCTTCAGTTTTGCCTACATTTTGAGAGATATCATTAAATGACATCCTACTATTTTCATTAAGTAATTCCAGAATTTTTAGGTCAACAATATCCATTATCTTTTATCACAAATTATATTTTTTATTCTATTTTTAATAATAATCTTTTTTATTTTTTAAATATAATGAATCATTTATCCAATTCCTTTTAATTAAAACTTGAATTTTATTCTTTTTTTGCAAAATTTTGTATATAATGTTACAATTACGTGTCTATAAAACTTTATATTTATATATTAATCTATTAATATTTTAGTAAATAATTATCTTTTTTCAATAAACCGATTTAAATACAATCATCAATAATAAAGGGGAAAAAAAATACTGAAAGGAAAAAAATAATAATAAATTCTATCCTTTTTTTACTTTCTTTTAGAAATCGCTATTAAAATTGCACCAAGAACTCCAAGACCCCCAAAAATACCTCCCGTAATTAAGAAACCCATGAAGAATAAATCACCAAAAGTGTAATGATCAACTGGTAAGTTATACTTTATTTGAGCAATAGGTAAAGCAAATGTTTCTCTAATTCTTACTAACCAAGTTAGAATTGCATCCATTTGATTATTAGTTAGCGTGAAAAGATTTTGTAGAATATTGTAGTAATCTCCTCGTTCTATTGCTTTGAACCAGTTTGATATACCTTTCCTATTAACTAATGAATTGGCAACTTTTTCTGCTCTTAGGGGATCAGCAATGCTTGTATATCCCCATAATGTTTGAGATATAGTTTCATCGATATTAGTTTTAGTTGGAATACCTAATTCCCATCCAATAATTGAATCTAAACCTAATGCTGGACCTGCTTCTATTCCATTTTTAAAGAGATCCCCATCAGACCATTGACGAAAGAACTCAGATTGAGCAAAAGTTGTCATTGTATTTCGTGTTAAATCATATGCTACAGCTGGCATAAAGTCGAATCTAAATGAAGTAAATAACCAATTAGTTAACATATTTAACTGTGTAAGGTCTAGATTAAACAATGTCATAATTTCAGTCTGAGCACTTACATTTCCTTCAAATGCTTCAATCCAATTTAGTATCCCATTTCTATGAATAAAAGATGAATCATTTGAAGTATCAAGGAGATCAAATGCAGTATTTAGGGAAATATTAGTTTTAATTGGAATTCCTACTTCAAATCCTCTTACTATTACTTCATAGGTAACTTTTGCATACATGGCTAAAATATAATGATTAAGAATACCATCAACATTTGCCCCTGCTGTAAATCTCACTTGTAAATCATCAAGATGGGCATTTGTACCATTAGCAGCATCAATAGGAAATATTACACTATACCAAGCACTTTCATTAGCCATAGGAACAATTTGAGCTCCTTGCCATACATTCATATTTATATCTACAGTCATATTATCAGTGCCATAAACATCATACCCATAAATCCATACCTCTATCTCGGAAACGGTTCCCGTGGCAGGAAGAGAAATTGTTTCCATATCAAAAGTTTCTGATTCTCCATCATCTCCAAAACCAGTAGCAATATTATCCGCGGTACCCTCATTTGGTTGACTTACAATTTCATCAATATGTTCATAATGATTACCTGAGAGTGGAAATGACCATAAAACTCCAGCATCACCATTAGGTCTTACAATTTGGCTTTCAAAATAATCAAATGCAAGTCCTTCCTCATTGCGTGTACCGTTAGCCCATTGTTGCAAATATAATATGTCCGCATAATCCCCGATTAACATTCCAATTCCAGTAGGGGGGGGAAGAGAATAAACCGCTGGCAATATATTAATTCTTATAGTTATTGTTAACCATGTAAAAATCCTTGCTATTGACTCATCATTTAATTTAAAAATAGTCTTTAATTCATCTGCAATAGTTGAGTTTCCAGCAGCAGCATCTATCCATTTCTGGATTCCAGACTCATTGATAAAGGATGACCCATTAAGGGAATCCCAAAGATTGACAGCAGAATAATACGATATATTTATGGGATTTGCTCTTCCAACCTCCCATCCCCAAAGACCACCTAGAATTTCTTCTGGGGCTATCCATCTCAAATTAATACCTCCGAATCTCATTGAAACATTAGCCCATTGATCATAAAAAAATAATTCTGCATACTCCTCAAGAGTATAAGTTGGCGTATATTCAGCTTTTACTACAATTTCCCATAAATATGATGTGATATATCTAGAGAGGTTTTGCAGTTGACCAGAGGACCATGTACAGGCGTAAACACTTTGTATTAATGTTCTATAATTACTAATATTAGCTTTTGCATTATAATAAAACTGAAGCCAATTTGAAAGCCCACTTCCCAACTCGAGTTCTGTTATTAATCCAGGATAAACAACATCATCGATTTCATACCCATGTAATAATCTATAGATTGTTGAAAAAGTGTAATTGAGACTATAAATTTCACCAGTCATAAATTCTGAAATGCCTTCTATAGGAGATGAGAAGTTGTTTTGAAATGTGTAATTATTGAATAATGCATTTATGGCAAATGCTTCAGTCGTAGAATTATCTTTCATTATTCTATATATTGTATAATTTAACGCTACAGCAGCTCGGGAAGCATTAATAAATAAAGGCAACATTTCCAAAGTCCGATTTTTAATGAAATGAAGGGTCGGAGGAATCCCATCAAATCTAGCATAATCAATTTCTATACCTTCAATTTGATCGTCATAAATAGCAGGAAGAACTTCCGTAATCCCTAAACCAAGATATTCAGTTTCAAATTTAGTTACAACTTCATCTTCAATTGATGTTAGAATAGAAGAAACTTCGGAAGCAATTTGATCCCTCATGTGTCCATTAATAAATAATCCAGTAGGTACAAATCCTATCCCTATTACTAGGAGAATAACAGTTAAGTTTAATTTTGATTTGTTTAACATAATAAATATTTTGAATTTTATAATATAAATTTTTCCGCTTAATATACCTTTAGCTCTTTTATTGCAGAAATATTACTTATTTGAGTATAACACTGTAGCTTGATTAAAAATAATCAAATATTTATTGTGAAAATTCTTTTTTTGTTAAAAAAAACTTTTTAAGGAGTTCATATTAAAATGATTAATTATGGAGAAACTAGTTATTGTAAAATTTTTTATACCTGTGGCTATTGTATGTAATATTTTTGCAGGACCAACTCTGAATCTCTTAACGTTTTTGAATACTTGGATTCTTGAATCTCATTGGTCAATTTTTATAGATAACATAGGGTTTGCTAATTTGATGGCTTTGAGTTTTATTTTATTTACAGTGATATTCATTACTTCAATGAAATTCGTGGAAAAGGTAGCAAAATCACATATCTTAATTATAGGCGCGTTAATAATAGGATTTAGTTGTGTTTATGCAAGTTTCATTTATTTATGGGAAATAGTAATTTTAGTATTTATCATTACTGGTATTGCAACTGCTTTTTATCTCCCAGCTATTACAAAATATACCATTGATAAAGTGGAGAATAAATATGAAAATTCACGGTATGTAATGATCTTACCAATAAGTGCATTGATTTGGATAGCAATTTCCTATTTATTGATTTTGACTATGGGAGAATCTTGGAGATTAATATATTTTATAACGGGGATATTAAACATTTTAACATCATTAATATTTGTTTTTCTCTAAATTACGGCTTTCTCAAATAATCTAGTAAATCCACATAAAGGATCAGATATAATTATTTTTTCTTCTTCTTGTTTTAATAAATAAAATAGCTAATTCAAAAGAGAAATAATATTAATATTATCCATAACATTAATAATTAATACATTACTTCAATTAATTCAATATGAACACAAGAGGCGTCAAAATATGTCAAATGAAATCCCAGAAAATGTAAAAGAATCTTTGAAATCGATAGGTCTTACTGATTATGAAATTTCAATATATCTCACCTTAATTAGTAAAGGACCAATGGATGCGAGAGAACTTTCTGATGCTTCTGGAGTCCCTTATTCGAGAATTTATAACATTTTAACTCAACTTGAGAAAGATAAAATGTGGATTCTTAAAGAAGACTCACGACCTTCTCGCTATTTTGCCAAATCGCCAGATGAAGCTCTAATTATTGCCAAAAAGCAGTATAATACAAATTTTGATGGGCATTCAAATAAAATTATTCATACATTAACCCCAATTTATCAATCTCATGATACACCTATTAAAATAGCTTTATATATTCATCGTGGAAGGGATGTCTGTATAAATAAAGTTTTGTCGTTGATTAATTTAGCCAGAAATTCAATATATCTTGTTTCTACTAAATACGAATTTTTGGAAGTGTGTTATGATGATATTAAAAAAGCTCGGGCTCGAGGGGTTACTGATCTACGATTACTAGTAGAAGCTGAAGCATTAGAAGATAAAAAATTTCTGCCGCTAATTAAAAAATATAATGCACTTTGCGAGATAAGATGGCGAGATCAAATATTTGGAAGTGCTGTTATAATTGATGAAGGAGAAGACGCATTTATAATCCTTTCTGAAAGTTTTTTTCCTGAAAAAATGTCGTATTTCGGAATTCTGACTGATCATGTGGCATTTGGACCAGCATCCTTGTACTACTTTGACTATCTCTATAAATCAGCGAAAGAAGTAGATGTAGATTAAATTTTCTCCAATTCTAATAAAAAGAGAAAAAATAGTAATTAAGTTCTTATTTACTTTAAAAATGTCCGCTTACCCAAATAAATAAAAAGCTCTGACAATTCAAAAAGAGTTAAAGGCATTATCATTTGAGCCATACTTGTACGTAATTCTTCTTTATTTTTCCCTGCTAATATTAATTTTCGTATATCTTCAACATAATCATCCATATTTAAAAATAATATCTCGATTTTATCGACTCCAGTTAATTCCTCAATATCTTTATCTAAATGTTCTTCTACTTGATTAAGTAAGCCTAATTTTAACTTTGGAGATAAATCATGTTTGATTATGAGTCGGTTCATCTCTTCGAGAATGATATTTAAACTTAAGTTCCAGTCCGCATTCTCTTTATATTTCGGAATTAAAATTTCGCTAATAATAACTTCAAAAAGAGTATTTGGTGCTTTTTTATCAAAATCAACTTCTGTACCATTACTTAACTGGAGTTTTTTGACTTCTGACATTTCAAATCTCAACTTCGTTGATTATTTTTATTAATTCTTAACAATTAATGAACTACGATATAATAAATATTTTTATACCCAATATAGATTTTAAAATAAATTTTGTGTTCTGAATTTTTAGTCAGAAATAAATCAAATAATAAATCAAAAATATTGTATTTTATTAAAATTAATTAAAAACCACAAATTGATTTGAAATATGAATAAATTTGAAAAAGCTCAGCAAATTCTTCAAGATAAAAATTATGATGCGTGGCTAATAATTGGCTATGAGGGCAATGATATAAACTCCCCTTTCATGCTTGGTGTTAATGCTCCTTCCCTCCATTGTATCTATGTATCTGCTAATGGAGATCATTATGTAATCGCTGTCGAGATGGAAGCTAATATGATTAGAGAAGCTCTTAAAAAAAAAGGAGTGAAAGCTAAGGTAAGTCATTTTGCAAATGCTAAAGAATTCTTCTCTTTATTCTCCTCAATTATTACAGAGTCAAATATAGCCATAAATTATGGAGAAAATCTATTTACACCAGAAAGTTCTGCCTATGCCGATTTTCTTCCAGCTGGTCAATTCTTTACTTTAAAAAAACTATTACCTAAAACCGAATTTGTATCAGCAGCTCCAATAATTTATGGATTAAGAAGTGTAAAATCTAAAGAAGAACAAAAAGATTTACGAAATACTTGTAATGCCACAATTGAAATTCTGGAAACTATACCAGATATTGTACAGCTAGGAATGACTGAAAATGAAATTAAAGCAGAAATCGAGTATAGATACTTGAAAATAGGAAAACCATTATTTCCTACAATTGTTGGGACAGGAGCTCATTCGGCAGATCCACATCATAATACATCTAATAAAAAAATCGAACCAGGACCTTTACTAATCGATACTGGATTACAAATTGATGAAATGGGGTCCGATATTACATGGACTTTTTGGGTGGGCAATAAACCTTCAGAAGATTTTGTAGACGCCTATAATGCCTTATATGAATCAAAAAAAGTTGCCAATAATTACTATACTGACGGTACTCCAAGTATTTTACCAGCTCAAAAATGTCGTGAATACTTAGCAGAAAAAGGAATTGACCATAAAAGGTTATTCATTCACGGATTAGGTCATGCTTTGGGTTTTGTTGCGCATGATGTTGGTCCTAGAATTAGTGTCGGTACGTCTGGAGATTCCATTCTTAAAGAGAACATGGTTCATACAAATGAACCAGGATTATACTGGATCGGAGAATGGGGAATTAGATTAGAAGATGATATCATTATTGGGAAAGAAAAATGTGAACAGGTTACTCATGTACCTAAAGATCCAATAACGATCTAATATAAAACTTTTCAGATCAAAACCTGGGATTCATGAATGAATTAGTTGTATATGTGTCAAAGTCACCAGAAAAATGTGCATTTATACTATTATTCATTAATTTATAATAATACTTCATATCGTTTATACAAACCTAAGCTTTTTATAGTTGATTTCTTTTGGTATAAATATAAATAGTAAACGATTTTTACTATAGGTAGTAATCCATTAAAAAGTCTTACATCATTTCCTTGAATGACATTATTATCACTTTCCAATATTGATATACCAAAAAAATTACTTGAACCGCTGTTATTAATTAGAATTCCATTAGTCACATTTCGTAATTTGATTCCTGCCTCATTCCAATGTATTTCTGAATGGTGAAGAGAGCAAAATTGAATTATAAAATATACATCTGAGTTTTCTATCCAGATGCAACTTCCCACACCTCCAGCATTTATTACTAAATCTTCTATGACATACGGTTCAGAATAAGTGCCATTCCCCGTACAATTTTCAGCATTTCTAAAAGCTATCCATCCTGAATTATTGATAATATGAATTTTTTCTGATATGTCTGATATTTTTAAATTTGCAATAACTTGATTTCCTTTCCTTTCAAAAATATTTCTTGTTGCTATAAAAGTGATTGATGTACCAAAAATAAATAAAATAATCATAACTGCTACTTTTCGTATGCTAAAATCTATTAAGCTAGCTCAAAAGAAGATGTTTGCTTTGAAGAATCTTATGAAAAGATATAATGAAGCTTCAGATGAGCTTAGGTTGTTACATGAGAAATTTGATATTTGGCATAATTATATTGGAAATTTGGTTTAGGGATAAGTTTAAATAAATATTTTTTCTCTTTTATTTTAAGGAATATGAATATTGCGAGATTAGTTCAGTTTGCTTTAGACGCAGCAGAGGGAGTGAACAATTTCAATGAGGGAGCAGTCGGTTCCAATGGGTTTGGATTCGTTTTCAGAGATGTAGATAATGAAGACATAGGATTAGAATATACAAGTAAAGTATGTAATATTGGAACCATGCGTGAGTTTTTTGAAGAGTTTCGAAATGAAGAAAATCCTGATATTTTCCAAGTTTACAGTGATATTAGCTCTGACCTTCTTTTAATTGGCGCTGTGAAGTCTCTAGTGCCTTCACTCCAGTTTGCTTTGGACGATTTATTGTTTATCGTATGGATGGTTGTTAAGACACCAGATAATAAAATTTTCCCTGCAACTTTATATTATGGCAAGACACGACTAGCTACTGGAGGGTGGAGTAGAAATAGATTATCTAAAGTGGTCGGATTTTCAAAGTATAAAGAATATTTCAATTTCAATCCATTTGATTTTACAATTGAAGAGCAGAGCTCATACGCCGAAGCCCTTGAATCAGCCCTTCAGAAGGTTCCCATATCTGAAGTTGATGTGGTCTATAGGGATGAGTATGGCGAGTACGTAATGGTTGTTAGAGATGGTATTCCATATTCTAGAATGATAAGCGACGAGGAATACTGGCCTATTGAAATTCTAGGTAATGGATCTTGGAGGTATTATGACAGATTTGAGGATTTAATTGGCACCCGATTGACTCAAGCTGATAGGGAGAGTATGAAAAGCGGTATCACTTTCCAAGAACATGAGGATTTAAGGAGAAGCATCATCGAAAGGTGCTATGATGACTTGATTGAACTTGCTTATAGGTTGAATTCACGACTTGCATTCCAGGTTTTGGGATTTCTACTAATGGAAGATGGAGTTAAGATTACTGATGAATTAAAAGGACTTATACTTGGAAATTCTCGTTGGAGAGATGAGCGACATAATTTGAAAGATAAGGAAGATAGAATTAAGAGAAGAAAATGTTTATTTCAGTTTAGAGCAGAAGTCTTAATGTATGACGGAGATACAAATAGTTATTAGCTCAGTATGATTCCACATTCAGTAGGTAAGTACTAATTTTTAATTTCTAATTAGATGAGTCCCTAAATATATTTGTCATCTTTGTCATGTGAAAAAAAAGGAAATTTTTAAATACTAGTTTTTGATGAACATTAAATGTAAAACAAAAAAAGATCGGAAGAACCATGTCAATAAATATATTCTTATACCTAATGCCGTTGAATCGGCTAAATACCTCAACCCTTAACCCTGAGCTACAGCTATCGAAGAGCTGAGCGGGTATTTATTAGATAAATACGTCTCCTCTTTTTGCAATTTTAACGGCATGGTCATCCGTTCTTTACTTCTCCTTTTTTCGATGTCAGAGTTCGGGAGATAAGAGTTTTTTTGTTTGCGGGTGTTTTAATCTCCATTTAATTTTGAATATCTTTCTTTTTATTTATAAAGACAAAAAGTACTCGATAAAACTTAAAAAAATTTGGCTCTAAAATGATTTTGATCAAAAAATTTTAGATTTTAGAATTTTTGATTTTTAGACATTTAAAATATTTGAAAGTAAATATTAAATAGAAATTAATGAAATATTAGAACTAAAGGCATAATAAAGCTATTAATTTAGCTATGAAATCTAAAAAAAAGTTAATTCTTCATCTTTCTGTTTTAGGAATAAGTTTTACCCTATTGATGGTTTCAATTTTTTATCTTAATGTTGGTAATTTGAATAATAACGGGGTTAATGGTGATAATAAAATTAGTTCAAATCCAATCTTTATTGATGGAGATGGACCTAATGATTGGGTTTGGGCAGTTTCCCAGTCTTGGTGTAATGGATCAGGAACATGGGGAGATCCTTATACTATTGAAAATCTTAATATTGATGGTCGAGGAGCGGAAGTTTGTATAAGGATAAGAGATTCTGTTGATTTTTTTTTAATCAGAAATTGTAATTTATTTAATTCATCACGTGCAGGAATAGCTTTAACAAACGTGCACTTAGGACGAGTTTTTAATAACATAATTTCTGATAATTCTCCTGGAATATTATTGGAAAATTGTGAAGGTAATACAATATTAGGAAATAATATCTTTGATAATGATATAGGAATAAATATTAGCTATTGTAATTATGATAATATTACACAAAATTTTATATTTAATAACATGGTTGGAATTAATGCATCATATAGTAATTCCACGGTTATCCACGGAAATAGCATAAATAATAATGGATATGCCATATGGCAATTTCACAATAATGACATTATCATATATAATAATAGTTTAAGCTACAGTACTTGGATTGGGATTGTTATAACCCGTAGTCATTTATCTCAAATTTTAGAAAATATAATAAGTTACAATACAGAATATGGCGTAATATTATCTGTTAGCACTCAAAACTTGTTTACTAAAAATAATTTTACTGAGAATGGAATCAATGCTATTGATGACGGTAGTAATAATCAATGGGATCATATTAATATTGGTAATTACTGGTCAGACTACTTAGGCGTAGATGTTGATGATGATGGTATTGGTGATACTCCGTATAATATTACAGGTTCAGCTGGGAGTCAAGATAATTATCCAATCTGGGATGATGGTCCTGGGTAAAAAGAGATTTTTCTCTGAATCTTTTTAATAATCTTCTTGCTGAAGCTAATCTTTTTTTCTTGAATTAATTCAAACATTACAAATAAAATCAAATAAACTCCATATTTAGTTTTAAAATTATTAATAATATCTTTAAGTAATTTCTTTTCAGAATAGCAATTTTTTAGTCTTTTTTGATAATTAATCCAAATCTTATCTTTCAATACTCTCTTAATGTTTTTATCATAAAAGCGGGCTATTCTAAAGCCATTATACTCTACACAGAGTAGATTCCAATTTGGAATTTTAGCGTAATTAACATTTTTTACATAATATCTATCATATCTGGATCGAAAAATTCTATGATTCTTTTTACTTGAAGGCAAAGAAAAATGTAGCGCAAAGGGGGATGATATAGTAATTTTATCTTTATGAAATTTCAAATTGACATAGTAGACTCTTCCACCATACATTCTATGTAGGTATTTCTCAACCGTACTGATTTTTACATCTTTTTTATCTTCGGCGAATTTTGTTGAAGCAACACAAGCTCCATTTCCATAGAGGATCCAAAGCACATATATTCCAACGGTGTTGTAATGTTCTGTACGATTAATAATTTCTTTAACTGATATTTTTGAACTCTGAACTTCGACAACAATTTCATTCCCTGTTGTTAATTTAAAATAAACATCTGCTCTTCGATTATTAATATATTTTTCAAGAGATTTCTCAATAATACCTTTGTTATTTTCAGTTATATATTTGAAAAATAATCTTTTGATTGCTTTATGGTAAAAAGATTCCGACTTCGTATTATGAGTGGATAAAAGATTGGACATATACCCATGTGATATTTGATCTTTATCTTGGTTAAGAAAAAAATAACCCTAAAAATAAATATAAACAGATGATTGGATTAGTAAATTACTGATAGGAATCCCATTTACGATATTAAGATAGAATCTAATTTTAAATTATTATACACTACTCAAATTAGGTATGTATTTCTCATTTGAGATTTCAATTAGAGATTTAGTGTAGTCTATAATTTTTTTTGCGATTTCTGGATGTGAGAGCATTTGAACTTCAACTTTTTCACCCCTATCCCATAATAAGTAGGGTGTATCTTCAAAAGGAGCACTATCTTTAGCTTCTTTTATCCAACTATCTGGTAATTCATTTTTTAGCTCTACATCGAGCATCCTTGCTAAAAAAATAGTCCAGGCTCTCGGGACAACAGTCATTAAATACCCACCACCTCCTAATGCCAGCCATTTATCTTGACAATATCCACGAGCAGCAGTTTTCATAGTTTGAGCAATATCTCGATAGACCGCTAGAGAAAATCCCATTTGCGTTAAAGGATCATCAAAATATGTATCAACTCCGAGTTGTGTTATTAAAATATCCGGAGCATAGGCTTCTAATAATTTAGGGGCGGTTTTTCTAAATAAATTTATAAATGATTTATTATACGTTCCAGGAAGTAACGGAAAGTTAATTGAAAAGCCCTTTCCCTCCCCCTCCCCTATTTCACTAACACTTCCTGTTCCTGGGAAGAGAAATCTTCCATCTTGATGATAAGATATCGTTAAAACTTTAGGATCGTCATAAAATAACCATTGAACTCCATCTCCGTGATGACAATCGATATCTAAATATGCTATTTTAATATCTTTTTTTAGTTTCTTAAGATATTTTATTGCAATTCCAATATCATTAAAAATGCAGAATCCTGAAGCCCTATCTCTCATCGCGTGATGTAAACCACCAGCAGGATTAAATGCAACTTTAAAATCATCTTCATTCCAAACATTTTCAGCAGCTATTAGGGATGCTCCACATACCAAAGCAGTTGCCTCATACATCCCTTTAAAAATTGGGTTGTCTCCGGGGCCTAAACCATAACGATAAGGATTTAAACTTTGGATAAGATTATTATCCTTAGGATTGACACTTAATTTCTTTACTACTTCCACATATTGTGGGGAATGTACACTTTCAATTTCTTGTTGTGAAGCTAATCGTGGTTTCATGATTGAAAGTCTTTGGTGTTCTAAAAGTTTCAATTTTTCCATTAAACTATATGTTAATTCAAGTCTTAAAGGTCGTAAAGGGTGATCTCGCCCAAAGTTATATTTCTGGTAATCTTCAGTATAAATTAATCCTACTCTATCTACCATTATTATAACTAATAATAGAAATTCTAATAATTATATCAATATAAATTATGATTATCTTTTAATTTTCTAGGTAATAATTGATAAATCTGAAAAAAAAGTAGTAATAAATATGAGAACTTGTATTATCAAAATATCATATTAAAAAAAAAATGTATAATAAATAGTTCATATAAAATTATTTTTCATCTTAAGAGAATGAGCCAAAACTTTCGAAAATTCATAACTCGAGTCGGTGAACAATCTGAATTTAAGCCGCTTAAAAACCAACTTCTCAATTATTTAAAAAAAGAAAGCGAAAATAAATATAAAAATTACCCTCGGCTTTTAGAATTGATGCAAAGTTATTGGCCTAAATACAAAGAACGTTCTCGTATTTCTCATCTCTTAAAAGACCATCATGAGGAAATTTTTTCTTTTTATTTAAACACTTTCTTTCATTATAGAAAGAGGGGTTTAACATTTTCAGAACCAGAGGCACCTACTCCGGTTGACTTCAAATTAATCTTCAAATATCACTATAACAATAAAGAAGTTGAGGTTGTGGAAGACGTTATGAAAGAACTAAATATAAATATTAGTACAGACTCCATTCTAAAAAGAATTTTTATATTTGCTATAAGTTCGTTTGGTTTTATGGTTGAGCAAATATTTGGGAGACCTTTTGCCTTCCAATTTTTTGACATTTCAGCAAATTCTCTTCCTGATAATGAATGGGAAGTAATAGCAATAATTTCTGGAAGAGAACAGTAATTAATTCTATCTAACAATCTCCTTAAATATTATTCTTTAGTTAGAAAAGAACTTAGATCCATCATATCATCTCCTCGTTTGACTTGGATCTTACCCTTTATTCCTTTAACCTTTCTTTCTAAAAATATAATTGCATCAAGTGGAATTTTCCTAGGAACTCCACCTCTACTCTGAATTATTGCTAATAAATAATCTATATTCTGTATAACATCAGGACTTATTAATTCATTATATACAGCTTGGTATACATATGGCTCATTAGTATTTAGATTTTTTAAGTGGTTATATGCGTCTTGTTCTAAAACAACTTTTAATACAAAATCAATTTTTTCAGCAACAGAGACAATACGTTCTTGTGCTGCTTCCTTTCTTTTTTTAGCTTCCATTATTGCCCTCATCTTTTTCATCCGAATTTTTTCTAATTCATGTTGATCAAGATTGGGGTCATTCTCATTCATTATTATATTCTCTCCTTCGTCTTCCTTGTTATTCTGCAGCTTTTTAAAAAGAATTAATTTATCCTTTCTTTTAATTAAAATAATGAGGTTCTAAATAAGAAGTTTACGTTGATCTTGCTGGATTTTGAAATTTTGGAACTAACTAACTCTTATCTCCCATTGATTAAATTTTTCCATCATATAATTTGAATTGTTAAAATAATAAAACAGAATAATTGAATGAAATTAAACTTTAAATATAAAAAAATCAAAAATAAATTAATTTCCTTCTCAATTGGTGTTTTGTATTAAATCCAAATTTTACCCAATTATCAGCATTTTTTTCATCTATTTATGTTTTAACAGTACTCTCTATATTAATTACAATCCAAAAACTTTTGAAGAACTAAATAAAAATGTGAATGAATACAATAAAATACCACTAAGATCTTCAAATGGAGTAGAATTCTCTCGTTATAATCTTTCGGTCTTTTTTGATGAAGCTACTTCAAGTGTTCTTGGAAATTTGAGTGTAAATTATTATAACAACGATCCTGTTAATTTTACTCAAATTCCATTTCATCTTTTTTTATCAGGGATGAATTATCAGAGTAGAATGGGATATATTGAGATTTTGAATGTTACATCTTTAAGTCAGCCTAGAAAAAGCCTAGATTTTACTGTAGATGATGCTTCCCAACTTTTATGGGTTAATTTAACTTCACAATTAGCACCCAATAATAGAGCATTTTTTGAAATTGAATTTTATTCAGTTATCCCAAATGGCGGATTAGATAGAGCAAATTCCCATGGCTCAGATTTATTACATTCTCGAATATATAAATTTACAAGTTTTTATCCTATGCCATGTGTATACGACAATTATGATGAATGGAACATAGATCCATATCTTCATGTGGGTGATCCTTTTTATCATGACATGGCTTACTATAATCTTATTATTGAAGCTCCAAATGGGATGAAAATAACTGCAACTGGAGAATTAAAAGATAAAATAAATAAAGGGTCAACAACAGTCTATTTATTTGATCCTGTACATCCAGTACGAGAAGTCACATTTGCTGGATCACGTTATTATCGAATAGAATCTACTCTCTTTAATGGTATTAATATTTCTACGTATTACATACCAAAATCAGATTATATTTGGGAAACTGACGCTCTAGATTATGCTGTTGATGTTGTTAAACTCTTCAATAGTATATTTGGTCTTTATCCATATTCCACTCTTAATATTGTTGAGGAATATGCACCTTATTTAGGTATGGAATATCCTGCTCAAGTTTATGTTTCAGAAGCAATTGATCAAACTGATTATCCGGTATTGTATAAAAAATTACTTTTAGAAAAAGCAACTGTCCATGAAATTGCACACCAATGGTGGTATAACTTAGTCGGTTTTGATGAAGTAGATTGGGGTTTTCTGGATGAAGGATTAACTTGCTGGTCAACAGATTATTATGCAAGACATTATTATAGTAATTGGTTCTATTTTCAATCAATTAGATATTATAATCGAGTAAGAGAATACTATGCTACAGAGCATCTCCCTTCAAAAGTTAATCAATCTGCTTATGATCTTATTAATAATAATTTAAATTGGGTGTATCTTTCATATTATAAATCTCCTTTAATCTTTGAAAAAATTTATCGAACTTTAGGTGAAGATAATTTTCTTTTAGGCTTAAAAACCTTTTTTGAACAATACAAATTCAAGATAGCCATGTTATCTGACTTGCAGTTAGTATTTGAAGATACTGTTAATCGATCATTAGATTGGTTATTCTTTCCTTGGTTTGATAATGATTATATTCCAAAATATAGATTCTCCACTTGCAGATTTGATGATTATGAATATATTTTAACAGTTGTAATTGAAGATCAGAATGAAGCAATAAATTATTACGCATATTCTCAACAGGTCACGCTTAGGATCTATAATTCCCAGGGCACAATAATTTATGAGGATTATGTATGGATAAATAGCACAACATCATTTAATATTTCATTTGGTATTAAACCATACAGGGTAAGATTGGAATATTTTAGTGATGTTATAGCTCAATTACCTCAAGGTTCTCCTTCATATATCGAATCATTGGTAAATGAAGAAATGGATTTAATCCCAGGTTATGATTTAACCATAATTGTAATGTTTTGCCTTTTGCCACTAGTTTATCTCAAATTTAAGTTTTCAAAAAAAAAATCTAAAATCTGATTTAGTTATTAAAAGGAATGGTCCCTCCCCCCGGAATCTAGTGGGATTCGATTCAAATCCATATTTCGAGCCGGGGACCGCTCGGTTTCGGCTGACGTAACTTCATTAGCTTCAAGCTTTAGCACGCGATATTATCTACAGCCGAGCACTCTGACCACTGAGTTAGGGAGGGGTTATTTTTTAAATTAAGTAATTATAGGATTTATATATTTTTTACGCTTTTTAGATGTAGAATATTTAAGATATCTAATTTTTTCCGATAGGGAGTAATAATCCTTTTATACCAGAATATAATAATATTTATTCAATATATCTGACGAAAATCTAGCCAAATATTATAATAATATGAAGTTCATAACCTCACAACTTAAAAAATATACTTTTGCTTCCTTCATTTTGTTATTACTTTGTTTATCATTAGTGTCTCTGAATTTTATTTTAGAACGGGATACTCAATTCAACACGTTTAACGATGATAGTCAAGAAGCTTTAGATAAATATCCTAAAATGAGTAATGATGCAATCATCTTTCAAGATGATTTTGAATCGTATACGGTTGATACTTTTCCATCTGGTTATACTCTTACATATATTGGTTCAGGAGCTAGTGATCAAAAAGTTACTGATTCACAAGCTGCAAGTGGCTCAAAATCTCTTACATTACATGGAGTTGATGGTTCATTGGCAGCAGTTGATAGAGCTATCTCATACACTTCTGATATATTAACATTAGAAGGAAAT
Organism: Promethearchaeota archaeon; assembly: GCA_016839915.1. Taxonomy (GTDB): domain Archaea; phylum Asgardarchaeota; class Lokiarchaeia; order Sigyniarchaeales; family SOKP01; genus Loki-b32. The sequence continues at coordinate 3,295 of JAEOTH010000103.1, read as the reverse complement.
CTGATGAGTGAAACTCTGTAGGGTATTCTTGGGATCCAAATTATAACATTGGAGACAATTTGAATGAAGGATTACTACTCAGCTTTGAAAATAGTTTCAATCCAGATTGGCTCGGTTATTCTTTAGATGGTCAATTAAATCAAACTATTTATGGCAATAATACAATTTCTATGGCTGATGAAGGATTTCACACCATACAATTATTTGGAAATAATTCTTTGGGAGATGAATTTGAATCAGATATTAGATACTTTACCATAAAATATTTTCCAATCAATATAATTACTCCAGAAAATATAACTTATACAGAACCAATGAGTGGGTATTATCCTGCAACATATGGATTTGAAAGTGATGAAATTGGACATCTACCCCAAGAATGGATTGAATTGGGGCCAGTTTCCTCAGATTCAGTAGAAGTATTAACAGAATTAGATGGACATAAAAGAGTTATAGATATCTATAAAGGAGATACATATGGAAGTGATCATAATCTAGATCAAGATTTTATTGAAAATCAAGAATTTGGAGAAATAGAATTTTGGACAAGAGCTTCTACCTTAACAGCAGCTATTTCAGTAATGAATTCTACAATCCCTATAATTGGTATTAATTTACAGGGTGCTTCTGAATTAGCACCCGATGTATTTGGATATCATGATAACACTGGATGGCATGATACTAATAAAAATGCCAATCCAAATCAATGGTATCATATTAAGGTCCAATTTGAATGTGGAAATGGTAATCATTATGGTTTACCTCAGTATAAATGGAGATTTTTTGTAGATGGTGAACGATTCGGTGATTTTTCTTTTCTAAACAATCAAAATACTGTTAATAAATTAAGATTTCACCAGAATTGGAGATATTCATTTTTTCATCATTACATTGATGCTGTAGGGTATTCCTGGGATCCCGATTACACTACTAAAGATAACTTATATGAGGGACTATTACTTAGCTATATGAATAGAACAAATCTCGATTGGATAGGTTATTCATTAGATGATCAACCTAATAAAACAATTATAGGAAACACTGTAATTCCTTTAAATGGTAATGGAGGACATAATATAAAATTATACGGGACAAATTCTACTGATTTCACGTTTGAATCCCCAGTACAGTATTTTACTATCGATATTCTACCACCACAGATTTTAATAAATTCTCCACAAAGTTATGATTATTTTGGATTTAGTGCCCCAAATTTTGAAATATCAATAAGAACTCCGATTTTAGATACAATTTGGTACACGTTGGACAATGGAATAACAAAAATCGTATCTAATGTTTTCTTGGGTACTATAGATCAATCTGAATGGGATAAATTTGGACAAGGATTGGTTACTATACGATTTTATGTTAATGACACATTTGGTCAAGAAAACTTTTCGGAAGTTACAATCTATAAAGATCTTAATACACCTATTCCACCACTCTATAATTTTCTAATATTTTTAATTCTTATTTCTGTTGGAATCACTATTGTAAATCTAATTGTAATAAGAAAAGTTAGAAGAAAAAAGCTTGCAAGTGAAATTGTAATTCGAAGAGAAGAAATAGTCACAAATCAGCAACTTGTTAGATGTCCTTATTGTCAAAAAAAACTAAACGCAATTCATGTATTTTGTATACATTGCGGTTCAAAACTAAAATATTAAGTATTTCTTAAGCTTATTTTATTTCTTTTGAAATTTAATACTAATATATCTATTAGTTTTTGTGTACAATATAATTCTTCATTTTTGTTTAAGAAAACTTCAAATATGTGTACTTTATAAAAATATTAACTCAAAAATTTCACAACAAAAAATCTTAAAATTCTTTTGTTATGAAAAATTTTTAATATATTAATCTATAATTTTATAAAATTAAACTAATATAACAGTTACAATTTAAAAGCAAAATTAAAAGATTGGTGATTATCATCAGAGAAGAAACAGACTATACTGAGGCAATCGAGTCATATAAAAATGATCCACTCGTTATTTTAGAGCCTTGGGGCAGAAGTATTGATCATTTAAGACTTACAATTATAGGGAAAAAAGGGACACCATATGGAGATGGTAAATTTGTATTTGAAATAAAATTCCCCGAAAACTACCCTTTTGCTCCTCCTTATGCATATGCGGTCACTCTAATGTGGCATCCTAATATTGATTCTTCCATTCCCCCAGGAAAATTAAATATTTGTCTAGATTTAATTAATCCTGATTTAGTAGGAAAAGTAGATGCTAGTACGGGAGCTTCTGGTTGGACCCCAAGTAAGACTCTGACCAATATAATTGAAGCTTTGAAGGGGATGATGCACGTAGGATTAATTACACTCTGTAATTAATGCGTAAAGCCCCCCTTCTTTAATCCAGGAGATCCATTAAATCATGAAGCAGGTGAACAGTATTTTCGTGCTCAAAAGAAATTTGAGGCGAAAGCTAACGCCTGGACTAAAAAATATGCAATGGACTAAAAATAAATTTTTTTTTCTTTTTCTTATAATCCTTTACTAACTGAAAAGATAACATAGAAAAGATAGCTTTGACTAAAGCCTTACCTAAGCTGGTCAACTGTATCTTCTGAGGGCGATGCCCTTTCTCACGGGTAATAAGCCAGGATACCTGGCTTCTTCCGCGATTAAGATATTCTTACCATATTCATGAAACTTACATAGTAGCATATACTCCCCAGCTTGTAGAGAAGATTCAAGAGATCGTCGGCGGATCGAGACAAATACAGCAGTATATTATGTCTATGAGTCTGCTTTAAAACAATTTTCTACTTTTTTTTTCTCTTTCTATATTCTCTCTTATTATAGAATCTACCCTCTCTAAATTATTACTCTTCCTGAGTCATTATTCGTAAAAATATATAAATATAAAAAATCCGAAATACTCATATTAAACAAATCAAGCTGGACTAACTTAGACTTTGCTTTTTCTCGGACAATATACACCTGCGGTCTAAGTGCGGGCAAATCGATAACCTTGTCTAACATCCTATAAATCTTTTGATAGATCACCCTTAAGAACTCACCACGATAATTTCCCTTCTTTGATTAAAATATTGATAAAAAGGGCTTTATCCTCATTAGATAACTTCCTGAATCTCTTGGTATTTTCAGGGGATAACTGTCCTTCAACCAAAGGGGATCGCGACTCATGGAAAAAAAAGTCATACAGCTCTTTTTCTTCTGATTTGTTCAAATAAATCCCCCCTTTCTTAATGGATTCGGTTTATGACATTCTGGGCACGTATCATAATCGGGTTCAAGATCACCATATTCACAATACGG
>JAEOTH010000102.1 GCA_016839915.1 Promethearchaeota archaeon | reverse complement strand
TGAACTGAGGGAAAAATTTTAATCGCTTCTTTTATAACATCCATTCTTAAAGTAGGTTCTCCACCGGTTAAAACAGCTATTTTTGTTCCTAACTTTCTATGGTATTTAAAAACCTTAATCCATTGTTCGTTCGATAATTCCGGTCTTTTATTTTTTAATTCTGTTGTCGATGAGAAAAAATAACAATGCTGACATTTTAAGTTACATTGCCAAGTTAAATCATAATTCACATATAACGGAACATTTCTTACTATTGACTGTAAAAATGATGGACCCATGGAAATAAGACTTACTATATTTTTTACAGTAAATAGTGTCATAATCAAGATAAGATTCGATGTTTTAAAAACCAGTCTTAATTTTGAAAATGAAATTCTCGAACAGGTTGATGCGGATTTCTTTCCAGAAAAAATCCCTTCTTATAAGTTGAGTAAGATTAAGAGAATTAAGTAATATTTCAGAGAAATCCCGGATTCTTATTTCTCTTTATTAATAATTATAACTTTAAATTTAAGTTCTATTTCTGACAATCTTATTTTTCATTAAAAAGAATAAAATAAAGTTAAAATAATTTTAAATTCTTATCTAATTGAAGAATTAACTTTTAAAGATTAATAGATTAAATCTCCAAGTTAACCTTAGAGAGATAATATTTATGACTGAATATAATAAAATTAAACAAGAAAAGGAAGAATGGGAGAATTCCTTTTCACTTAAAAAAGAAAGAAAACAGAGTTTTAGAAATTTATCTGAAATAGAAATTAATAGATTATATACTCCTAACGATATTAAAGATTTTAATTACGCGCTTGACTTAGGGTTTCCTGGACAATATCCATTCACAAGAGGATCATATCCAAACATGTATCGAGGACAGCTATGGACAATGCGTCAATTCGCAGGATTTGGAAATGCAGAGCAAACCAATAAACGATATAAATTTTTAATTGATCATGGAAATACTGGACTAAGTGTAGCTTTTAGTTTACACACTATTTATGGTATTGAAGCAACTGACTCCAGAGCCTTAGGAGAAATTGGAAAAGAAGGAGTTGCAATAGACTCCCTAAAAGATATGGAAACTTTATTTGAGGGTATTGATCTTTCAAAAATAAGTACATCTATGACAATAAATGGTCCTGCTTCAATTTTATTGGCACTATATATTGTGACTGCTGAAAAACAAGGACATACTCCCGAGCAATTGAGAGGAACTATTCAAAATGATATTTTAAAGGAGTACATTGCTCAAAAATCATGGATTTTTCCTCCAGAACCCTCCATGCGAATTATTGTCGATACAATTGAGTATTGTACAAAATATGTACCTCAGTGGTATGCAATTAGCATTAGCGGATACCATATAAGAGAAGCAGGATCTACAGCAGTTCAAGAATTAGCATTTACATTAGCTGATGGATTTGCTTATGTAGAAGCTGCCATCGAAAGAGGTTTAGATATTGATGATTTTGCACCTCGATTATCCTTTTTCTTTAATTCTCATAATAATTTTTTTGAGGAAATATGTAAATATCGAGCTGCTAGACGGATTTGGGCTAGACACATGAAAAATAGATATGGAGCAAAAAAACCCGAATCAATGCGATTACGATTTCATACTCAAACTGCAGGTGTTTCTTTAGCTGCTCAAGAACCTGAAAATAATATTGCTAGAGTAACAATACAGGGACTAGCTTCAGTTCTAGGAGGAACACAATCCTTACATACTAATTCCTTTGATGAAGCGCTGTGTCTTCCAACAGAAAATGCTGTTAAGATAGCTTTAAGGACTCAGCAAATCATCGCACATGAGTCAGGAGTAACAGATACCGTTGATCCTTTAGCAGGTTCTTATTATGTGGAATGGCTCACAAATAAGATGGAAGAAGAGGCAGAAAACTATTTTAAAAGGATTGAAGATCTTGGAGGAGTTGTTCCCGCAATAAAAGCAAACTTCTTTCAAAAAGAAATTGCCAATTCTTCTTATAAATACCAACGAGAAATTGAGAATAGAGAGAGGACAATTGTAGCTGTAAATCAATTCGAACAAAAAGAACCGTGCTCAATTCCACTGTTAAAAATTGATGAAGATGTTGCGAGTGAACAAATTAGAAAACTCAATAAATTAAAAGAAGAAAGAGATAATGATAAAGTACAGGAAAAACTAGAAAGACTAAAAGAAGCAGCAAGAGGAACAGAAAATTTAATGCCTTTTATTGTAGATTCCATTAGAGAATATACTTCCATAGGAGAAATTATAAATGCTTTAAAAGAAGTGTTTGGAACTTATAATGAAGATTCAATTTTTTAAGATGTGATTGTATATGTCAGTAGAAAAAAAAATAAAAGTTCTTGTATGTAAGCCAGGGTTAGATGGCCATGATAGAGGCGCAAAAGTTCTTGCAAGAGCCTTAAGAGACGCAGGGATGGAAGTGATTTACACTGGAATACATCAGACACCAGATGATGTAGTTAATACAGTTATCCAAGAAGATCCCGATGCTGTTATGTTAAGTATGTTGTCTGGAGCTCATAATGCGTTATGTCCTTTAATCATGGAAAAATTAAAAGAACACGGTATAGATGATGTTCTTGTAGCGGTGGGTGGAATTATACCAGATGAAGATAAAATGTTTTTAGAAAAGCATGGATTAAAAGGATTTTATGGACCCGGCACTAATTTAAAAACGATCGTTGAATTTGTTAAAAATAATTTGAAAAGATAATACTCGAATGGATTATTCTAATTTTATTTCTCTTTTACTAAAAGGAAACCCTAGAGCAGCAGCGCGTTTAATTACCTTTGCAGAAAATGATATTGTTGCCGCTGAAAAAATAGTTAATTCTATTTATGAACATACTGGTAATGCATATATTCTTGGTATTACAGGAGCTCCAGGAACAGGTAAATCAACCTTTATTTCAACTTTAACTAAAAGGTATATTGAACAAGGAAAAAAAATTGGTATAATCTGTGTTGATCCTACTTCTCCATTGACCGGTGGCGCCCTTTTAGGAGATAGAATACGTATGAAACAAAACTTTTCAGTTAATAATGTTTTTATTAGAAGTATGGCAAATAGGGAACAACTAGGAGGGCTTGCTCGAGCTACTGAGGATGTAATTAAAATACTTGATGCTTATGGATGTGACATTATAATTGTTGAGACGGTTGGTGTCGGACAATCTGAAGTTGACATCTTTAAATCTGCACAAACTATTGTAGTTTTATTAGTCCCAGGATTAGGAGATGATATTCAAGCGATAAAATCGGGTATAATGGAAATCACAGATATATTTGTTATAAATAAAATGGATTTGGCAGGAGCAGATAAAAAAGTAGCTGAAATAAAGCAAATGTTAGAATTTAGAAATAATTATAAATATGATTCAAAAGATATAAGTGAAAAATACGCGAAAATAGAAATGTGGACACCAGAAATTACAAAAG
>JAEOTH010000101.1 GCA_016839915.1 Promethearchaeota archaeon | reverse complement strand
AGGGGATCTTGCTTATTGTAGAAAGTATGATTCCTGATACTTTTGCCCCAAAAAAGAGATTTCAACTTTTCGATATCACACATAAGTTTACAGAAGTAAAAGCTTCGCTTTTTTATGATGAAAAATCTTTTAAAGAGTTCATTAATTCTACGCTCTTCTCAAGAGCAGAATTTTTGAAGGAAGGCGGTGGTAGTATTTGGGTAATTAGAAAGTAAAATTCTTATATTTACAATTCAAAGAATTTCATTTTATTCAATATATTAGATAATTTAAGACTAAATCTTTCAAAACTTGGTTAATATTGATAAAAGTTATAAATTGAAATAACTCAATATTAATTAAGCTTAAAATGAAATTCAAAACCAAAAAAATAGGATTTATCTTATCTTTTTAAATGGTTTAATATGGAAAAATTAAGCATAATAAAACTGTTAGATAATGCAAAGTTAGAGGAAGAAAACTTTAATTGGGTAGAAGCAGCAGATATTTACAAGGAAATCCTATTAGACTTTGAAAATAGCAATAACCTATACGAGACTTCAAAAATTTGCAAAAAGCTTGGATTTGTAAATGCGCGAGCAGCTGATACGATGGGCACAACAAAAAAATTTATTGAATCTAAAAAAAACTCTATTAAATATTATATAGAAGCAAGTGGATTTTTTAAAAAGTTAGAAAATAAAGCAGAAGAAATGGAATGCATTGCTGAAGCACTTTATGAAGAAGGTTGTACAAGCTCATCCATAAATGAGGGTGAAAAGGAGTTTAAAGATTCTTTAAAGTATTTTATTCAATCAAGTGAAGAATTCTTAAAGAACAGAAACAATGAGGGTTATGTAAGAACTACTATTAAAGCTGCAAAGACGATTTATAATTTATTAAATTATACTAAAAACTCCGAAGAACTTGAAAATATTATTATTAAAGGAATAAATTATGCTGATAACGCTTGGATATGTTCAAAAGAATTAAACAATAATAGTTATCTTATAGAATCTCTTTATGGTTTTCTAAATTTAGGCCTAAATAATTGTTTTATAGCAGATATTCCTACTGTTGATAACTTGAATCATGAAATAAAATTAGCATTTGACTTTAGAAAATGGTTTGAAAGGACAAAATTTACATATGATCTCACTAAAGATGATAATAATTTAAGAATTAGAGGGATTATTCACTGGTTTTTAGGTTTTTTTTATTGTTATTATGGATTTTATCTTTCTAAAAACATAAGTGGACAAGAGGAAAATATTGAAAAGGGGTTAGATTTGTTTGAAAAAGCATTAGAATTTATAAAAAAGACAAGAAATAATTCGGTTTCTATTACTCTTATATTCTTTCTGAATTGGTTTGCTTTTTTTGGAGGAAAAATAAAATATGTCCAAAAAAGAATAATTAAAGATATCCAAGACATATTACAAGCAGGAAAAGTTTATTCCAACTTATATAGTCCTTGGAATTTTTATAGCAATTTCTTACCTGCATTATATTATGCAAACGTAGCTCAGAGAAGTTTTTTCGCGCCTTCTCAAAGGCAATCCTATGCTAAAGAGTCAATTGAATATGCCAAAGCTTCAATTAAGAATGTAGCATTTGAGCCTTTCAATACATGGGGATATCAAATATTAACTTGGGCATATTCGCAGTTAGTTAATCTTGCTGTTAACGATCAAGATAGGAGTACTTATGCTGAAAAGATGTTAGAAAATGCTCAACAAGCAGATAAAATAGCCCGTAAATATGGGAAAGGGCTATCCCGAACTTCAGGATACTCTGCGTTATATAGGTCATATAAAACTCTAGCAGATATTACTGACAACAAAGATGAGAAAATAAAAATGCTACGATCTGCTGTTGATTCTTCCGAAATGTATCTAAATCATCCAATAGAATCCCGTACAGGATTTATTGCCGCAAAAGTACGTTTGGGGCTTCTTTGGGAAGAATTGGGTATTATTTCTATGGAAGAACAATCCTTAATAAAGGCAAAAAATGTCTTTTTGAATGTGATTGAGGAAAGCCTAAATAAGGGATACAATTCCTATGCAGCAGCTAGTCATGAATATATTGCTCATATAGAAGATCGATTAGGTAATTATCAAGCTTCAGCAGAGCATTATAATAAAGCACAAGAAGCATATCAGAAATCATTAAACTTTATTGAATATAAGTTATTAAAAAGTAGAATTCTTGAGAAAAAGAAATATTCAACTGCATGGAAATTAATTGAAAGTGCTAAAGCTTATCATAAGAAAGAAGATCACTCCAAAGCGAAAGAAAATTATGAAGAAGCGTATAAAATATTAATTGATCTATCGAAATATAACTATGAAGCGCATTATTATCTTGCCTGGAAAATTTTAGAAGAAGCAGAGCTTCTAAGCAAACAAGAAAATCATGAAAAAACAATTGAGCTATACGAACAAGCTAAAATGAAATTTTATGAAGCCAATGCAATATTAGAATCAGTTCTCAATAAATCAAAAGAAAAATTAGAAAAGAAAAGGATTGAAAAGCTCATCAAAGTAGCGAGAGTTAGGATGGACTATTGTTTAGCACGAGTAAATATTGAAAAAGCAAGATTATTAGAAAAGCAAGGAAATAATCTTGCAGCTGCAGAAAATTTTGCCACTGCAGCCGGTATATTCAAAAATTTATGTGAGCTTTTTAAAATAGAAAAGGAGAGAGTTGAACTAGAGGCAATTTACTTCCTTTGTCGAGCTTGGGAAACGATGTCAATAGCAGAAAAGTATGAAGATTCATTAAGATTTTTACAAGCCTCAGATTTATTTAAGAAGGCAAGTAATATTTTTATCGAAAATAAATTAAAATTACTTGCTTCGGGTAATTCATCCTTATGTAAAGCTTTAGAATTTGGGTGTAAATTTGATAAGTCATTGGAAATGGATTTCAAAGCTGAATTATATCCAAAAGTTAAAATGTTAATAAGAGACGCAGCATCTTCTTATAGGAAAGGAGGATTTGAAAGTGGAGCAGATTGGGCATTAGCAACATCAACTTACTTTGATGCTACATGGCATGTAATTAAAGCAGACACAGAAATGAATCTTGAGGAAAAGAAAAATCTATTAGAAATTGCAACCGAGCTTTTTAAATCCGCTTCTGAACTTTTTAAAAAAGCAGGATATAAACACAAGCAGCAGGAGGTAGTAGAATGCCTTGAATCTTTAAAAACAGAAGATAAAATCATAGTTTCTGCTCTAAATACTATAAAAAAACCTTCGATATCAAGCAGTACATTAGGAATTATCGCACCAGCTTGCCCTTTAGAAACAAGTTCATCCTCGAAATTAAGTGAAATCCGTCAATTTACAGAAGAAGAAACTAGATTAGTTGATAAAAAAGTGGGAATTAAGAAATATGAGTTAATTTATAGGGACTTATTCAAAGAATATGCCAAAATTCAAAGGAACAAATGCAGAGTAGCAATTGCTCAGATCGGGTTGAGTGAATCAGGAAATTTTGTTACTGAATTTTTTGAAATTAAACCTACAGGTCTGATGAGTCTTCGAAGAGAGAAGATTGAAGAGATTGACTTAAAAGTCAAGGAAATGGTTGAATTTGCGAATGAGAATGAGGTTAACATATTATTATTTCCAGAAATGACAATCGATCTAAATTACACCCAATTGTTAGAATCCATTTCTAAATATGCAAAATTGTATGAAATGTACATTATCCCCGGATCTTTTCATGATCAGGAAACAAAAAGAAATATTTCGATTGTATTTAGCCCTGATGGAATTTTATGGGAACAGGAAAAGCATATTCCTGCTTCAATTAGATTAGGGAGGAAACAAGTAAAAGAAATGATTGATGTAAGTAGTTTCCCTCGAAAAACAATTATTTGTAATACAGAATATGGAAGAATTGTTATTACTATTTGCCGAGACTTTTTAGATATGGATTTAAGAGTAGAATTGAAAAATTTTGAACCTCCTGTTGATATAATTCTCAATCCTGCATTCACACCTGTGACTGCTGATTTTAAAGCTACTCACTTTGATGCTCGTAGATCTATCTATGCTTACTGTTTCTTTGCTAATGT
>JAEOTH010000100.1 GCA_016839915.1 Promethearchaeota archaeon | reverse complement strand
TTGATCCTTCACCACTCAATATTAACTTCACATTACCCTTTAATTTAACAAATGCAGGATATTTTGACTTAGAGAATCTTGAGCTTAAAATCGATCTTGCTATGAATTATAGTCATGTTGATGGAGGTGGACCAGGAGTAAATGAAACAAGAGTATTGAAAATCTTCAATAAAACTCAGAATTTTGGGGATATACCAAAAGGCTTGACGGGGAACTTTAACTATACAGGACAATTTAGCGATTTCCATTTTCCACCTTTATTCAATTTTACAGATGATATCGATTGGTATAGAGGGCCTCCTGCGATAATCTTCACTGGTAATTTTACAATTAGCTTAGATTATTCATTAGGAATGCATTCAGTCACAATAGGATTTGTTAACATGCCATTAGGAGGATTTCCATAAGAGGTATATTAAATGGGCGCTGTTAAAAATATGACGAGAGGTTTTATATTCACGGCTATTTATGTATGTACTACAATAGTCATCCCATTAATTACATTTTCCTGGCTTTTCCAAATGACAGTACAAGGGCTTCCATTAAACTTTGAGCAACAGGAATATCAAAGTGTAATATTCTGGGTAACAGCATTAGGGCTGGTTATTTGTGGTTGTGCTTTTTTTACATATTCTTCTCCAAAACAATCAATCAGAAGAGGAGTATTTGCTTTGATTCAAGTACTGGTAAATTGCTTATATATCTGGAGCTACAAATTTTCTGGAGCAACAGATATTGAGTTCACTATAGTAGGTTTTGGATTTTTTTCTTTGAATATATCACAAATGATCTTAGTGTTTATGGGTATATACTTTCTCACTACCGTTTTAAAAGCGTATGATATAATAGATTTTACTGTTAATAGAAAAAAAATTCGAGAAAATCGAATGAAAGCATAAATTTTTTAATCAATATAAAATATCTCGATATTTTTTAATGTTATAATGTTTTGAAAGTTCGTTCAACTTATTTTCTGCCTCTCCTCCAACCCAATCAAGAGCTCTAATAACTCTCAAATTTATTTCTTCATTTATCTCGTTATCTCTGTCGCTTATTTCACTTAACATAATATCAGCTAGAAATAGACCCAATTTATCAAGATTATTATAAGTATGTTCCCCCGATACATTCTCCAGAAGAAAAGCAGTAATAAAATGTTCCATGTCAATTTCATGGCGAGAAGACATTTTCAAGTATTTAAACCAACTCATTTCAGGTAATACTGTAGTTAATAAATCTGTTCTATGGTTTTTCTCAAGATATAACATCAATTCTTCTGGATCAAAACAGAACAATAAAATATATAGTATCAAATGAAAATCCCATTTGATATCAGCACTAAACCCAAATTTGAATTTATGTGGGGTACTAAGCAAGAATTTTTTTGCTTCTTTGCCATTAATATATACTAAAGCCTCCAATATAGGTAATCTTATATACCCTTTTTTATCTAATGTCTGCTTCAATAAATACTCATAATACTCTATTCCAACTATTTTAAGAATTTTTTCATACAAATCTACACCTTCCCGTGCTTTCCCATAATCACCTAAATCTTCTAAAACTGCTCCTAAAAGGTTCAGGCGATTCGATTGCTTAGGATTAATTACTAGGTAACTGAGCTTTTTATTGTCTAAATTATCAATAAAGTCTAAAAATTCATTTGGGGTTATTTTATCTATTTTAAAATTTATAATTATTAAAAGATCGTTAAATGTCTTAAAATTAATACTTTCACACAGAATAATCATCCTCTCAAATACTTTCCTTGCTCTATCATCTAATGAAATAAATCAAGTATAAATATCACATATAAATATAATACTATTTATTAAGATGTGGAGTCGGTGGGAATTGAACCCACGATCTTTCACGTGCCAAGCGAACGATATTCCTCTAATCCACGACCCCATAAGTTTATTAAAGTAAACCCTCCCTATAAAAAGATAGTGTGAGTAAACTTTGTAATTTTCAACCCTCAAAATACAAATGCTCCTCCATACTCAAAATTCTGCTTCCTCTTAATTTCACCTAAGATCTTTGTTGTGCTATAGCTTTGCGAATAACTCAGAATATCATCTTAAATACTATGAATAACTGGGGATAGGCTGGTTTATAGCGCTCCGAATCTGAGCTATTAATTCTC
>JAEOTH010000022.1 GCA_016839915.1 Promethearchaeota archaeon | reverse complement strand
CCGCATTTGACAGTGGCAAATGCACCTTTCTTTTTAAGATCTGTCACCTTTACGCTTTTTTCACCGCATTCAAGGAAAGACCGGAATTCGATCTACTCATTCTGGGCAGGTGAAAATTTTAGGTACTCTTTTAACCCGTTTTGGAGCAACTTGTTTACGTTTTCTTCTTCCCATAGGTATCTCTCCTAAATATTATATAAATTTAATCAATATTCATTTAGAATAAAGAAAAGAGACGCTAAAATATTTTTGCTTTTATGTTAAAAGTGTTAATAGATTTTAGTAAAATTTTTTAGGAATGGTTAATTCCTTCAATTACTCTTTTTCACTGAATAGTTTTAGCAAATTAAAAAAAATGAGTGGATTTTGGGCATGGAACATATAAATTTAACTTTGGAACATGATAAAAACTTGATCGAGAACACTCTTGATAATTTGGATATGAAATATATAATTCTTTTCTTATATATTATCAGAAATGATTTATTTAAAGATTTATCTAACAATAGTCTTATTGAATCCTATGAGAGAGTATTAATGCTAGATGAAATTTATAAGAGCAACGTTGTAAATTTTTGGGATGAAGAATTTATTGATATTTATATAGATTTAGGTTTAGTTAAAAATATTCGCAGTATTAGAGAGTTTAAACAGAAAGATGATGATTTCATTATAAAATTAGGAGAAGAAACTATAACTGTTGAAAATGATACAATTTCTATCCCCGATGATATTCTATTTTTAATTATAAATAAGAAATTTAAATTTATATCTAGAAGAAATTTCAATTTAGCTCTCACTAGGCTATTAGGGGTGCGATGTGAGAAAAGTAATGTAATTCACTCTTTAATTATTGCCATTGGTGAACATGATTATACATTACCAGATGATTTTTATTATATATTAGATCAATACGGGAATATTTATCAGACAATTAAAATTGAAGTGACAATTGAAGGTTTTTATCAAAGGTTTAAAGAAATTCAAGCTAAAATTAATAATTTTATTAAAATTTTGGATCCTGCATTGAATACTAAACTACTTATAAAAAAAATTAATAAGGCAATAGAAGAAAATAAAGATATAATACAATATCTTAAAGATGAGAAAGTGGAACTGTCAGATAAGTTTAATTTTGATAAAATAAATGAAAATGATGACATTTTTAAAAAGTGGAAATCTCAATTATTATCATTTTTAAAAAATCGGAACTATCTCGAAGAAATTGATTCAAAATTGAAAGATTTGAAAAATAATTATTCTGGCAAGGAAAAAAAATATAGTTATTTAGATTTTATTGAAAAAATCTCATATAACGAGGGGGGGATTGTAAACAATATTCAAAACTCATTAATTGAATTAAGAAAAGAATTAGTTAAAGTGAATGAACAAATTAGTGAGATTTCAGAGAAAGAATTAAAATTATTAAATTTGGATTATGAAAGACTAATATTAATGAGTAGTGATGATTAGAAATGAAATGTCCTGCATGTGATCTTGAGATGGAATCCTTAGTAGCAGGCATTTTTCAATGTCCTCAATGTAAAAAAATAATCAAACAAAGAGATAAAGAAGCTGAAGCAAAAGAAAAAAAGCAAATTGAAGAAGGAGTTTTTCAAGATGGTGAATATTTTCACAAAAATGCGAGTTTGAATAAACAATATGAAATTTGCGAAAAAGGCATCACAATAAATAAAACTGATAATCGGTTATTCGCAGCATTAATTTGCCGAAGTGCTTATTTAAAAGAAGAGAAATACGTAAGGTTATCTTGGTGGAAAAATTATCAGCATGCAGGGATGTTTAAGATCTATGATAATTATGTTTTAAATAATCTTATTGTAGCTTTAGAAAAAGTAGATGAATCTTTTGATGATATATGGACATGGAGTGGAAAATTCGGAAGAAGTAAACAAAAAACAAAAGAAGACTTAGAAAAAGAAAAAAAGTTGGAGATTATAAAATATAGGATTATAGAAAATAGAACTTGTCCTAAATGTCAAAAAAAAATGGATAAAATGAAATCCCATTATGAATGCCAACATTGTGGGGAGATAGTTGTATTAGAGGGTTATAACCAACCTATATTCAATATCCTCCCAAAAGATCTAGATCTGAGTTTTCATGCGAATTTTCCGATAAATTTTTATTTACCTGTGAGTGGTATAACTCTTAAATGGTTGATGGGTGAGTGGAAAGCAGTGGTTGTAATTTATTCAAAAGATAATCCCAATAAAAAATGGTTAAGGTTCTATAGCTGGGCTCGAGATTTGAGTAATATTTTAAAATATGGACAAAGAGAAATGGGAAATAGTGTTCAAATGGGTTGGAAAGCCCAGAAAGGGATTTCCTCTCCCAATATTTATGACAAAAAGCTAGTTAAACCTCTAATCAATGCTTTAAAAAATATATCAACTGAATTAAAATGGACTAAGGTTAGTTAAAAGAATTAGACTAAACGTGAAAAATATGACAGAAGTTCAAGATATGACCTGGAATGGATTATTAAATGAATTTCAAGGAGGTCTCGAAAATGCAATAGAAGAACTACAGAAAAGAGATGTAGAAAACATACCAGGGGCCAAAGAAGCTCTAATACAAAGACTAAACAATATGAAACTTCATTTTCCGAAAAATAATGGAGATATATTATTAAAATCGATCAATGATAAAATACAAAATGCCTTTTTTCCAAACACAAAAAGTTTTCCCGAGGCTTTTAAGAAAATTTTGAAATCCCGCACTCACGAGCAAGATTTTATCATTAATGAATTGTTAAATGGATTTGTAACTTCTAAAGCGAAAGCTGTTGCATCTGGAACTCAAGGGCCGATAATAGACAGAATGGTTGAAGCATTTAGTAAGCGAAATGACTTCCATATCGTAGATCATCAATTTTTTTCCATGTTTGGAGATCCAAATAAACCACGTCATTATGTGAAAAACCAACTTGAAGAGCTTGCAAAGCTTTTTGGATTAATTTCTAAAGAACTAGTAATTGAAAAAGATATAAGAAGGAGTGAAGAAAAAACATATACCTTCTATACGTTTCAAGATGAAATCATCAAGATTCTTGAGGAAAAATATTTAGTTGTTGATGAAGAACTAGGATATACCTATGTGTCAAAAGAGTTTGACAGAAACGTCTTTATTTGCATGTTTTTAGCAAATATTGCCATTAATAGAGATAATATAGAAAAAATTGGTGGTTCTTATACTATTAATGGGGTTTCAGCGATATTCGCTCTAGTTTTATTACTTAGCTTTATGCCAAAATTAAGTGTAGATGAAACAAATCCCATTTTAAATAATCCAAATTTTAATGAAAAAAATATGAGTGTTATTCCAAAATCTTGGATGACGAAACAAATTTTAGAACCTTTGTTCGAACCGCTTATCAAAATTGTGGCTTATAGAATAGGAGGGGGGCTGTGGTTATCTAAAATAATTAATTCAGAAATTAACAAAAAAATTCATAATCAAATAAGATTCCTTCTTAAGGATGTTAACAAATGGATATTAGGGAATTTATGCCGAGTTGAAGTACCTATATTCATTGAGATTTCTAACATCTTTACTGAAATATTGGTAGGGTATGGTGAAGAATAAAATAGTACTTTAGAGGGATTATAATGAGTTATAAGAAAAAATCTGCTAGAACAGTAAAACCTGGGAGAAAAAGAGAGAAATGGACAGATATCCTGCCCAGATATTTAACATTTTTAAGTCATATGCGTCCAATTCTTAGGGAAACAAGAAGAATAATAATTAATTTAGACGCAGATTTATTACTGGATACAGAAATCTTAGATAAAATACGTCAAGAAGAAGAAAAAAGAAATATTCGGAAAGTTAGAGCTCTATCAGAATTTTCTGCGATGTATAGATCTAATATTTATGAAATAATAAAAAATTTTATTGTTAAATACCGAGAAAGTATCCCTATTATAGATATTAAAGATTATATTGTAGAATTTCTTCATGAATCCGTTGCTTCATTGAATTTATTACGTCATATCACTAATCCTGATGAAACAAATTTAGAAAATACGTATTTACATCAATTAGTTAAATTTATTGAAGATAAACTGTTTCCAAGAGGAAGTACTTTTAGGATCATATATAATAAATTACTTCATCATTCCACGGATTTCTATGAATGTCAAAGACATTTGTTACAACCCCATACCTATTATAGAGAAAACTTAGAAAATCCAGATTACTTTGAAGTTCCTTGTATGTCTCCAAAAGTGTATCAGATAATAAACACAATTACTTCACTCTATAATTTGGATCCAAATTTTGGGGAATTCCCAGAAAGAGAGAATTATGAAATTCCAATGATTTTAAAAAATGATGTTTTCTTACCCTACATTGACTCGATTGCGAATGCAGAAGAAGAAGCAGTAGAAAAAATTGCTGAACGTATAGGTTTACGTCTAATTGATGAGATCTTTCTAGCACCTCAAGAAGAATTTGTGGATATTTTATTAGAACATAATTTTTTAAGAGATAATAAACAATCAGATGGAACTATACGGTTGTATCCCCAATTTAGTAATGAAACACTAGTTTTATATTATCTAGCTTTTGTTTCCCAGAGACGGGGCTTTTTATCAAAAGAATTAGTAAATTGGATTTCTATGAATTTTGCATTTCTTATATATATGGGTATTTTAAAATGGAAATTATCCGATGAAAATATATTTTATACAATATTTGAAGATCTGCAAACAAATGAAAAAGTACTTCCATATTTAATGAAATTAATATGCTTTCCAAATTATTTGGGATTAGACAAGATGAAAATTAGAGATTCAATTCAATATCGAAAGGAAATTTTCAATTTTATAGGATCTCAAATTGATAATCTTAAAGAATTTATTAATGAAATCGCGCTTTATTGCGAGAAATTTCAAAACAAAAGTAAAAATACATAAAAATTTTAAAAAGTAGAGTTGAAAAATATGCCTAAATCTAACGATGAAAAGGAGGATAAATTAATATATACTGACGATATCATCAAAGAACGCATTGGAAAATATGGAGCGATCTATTTTCCTTCAGATATTAAAGAGTCTATTGATGATATTTTAGGAAATGAAATTAAAAAAGAAATTTTGGATGATTTTTTTAAGGCTTTAAAAAAATATAATGAATTTACTGAAAATTTAAAAAATACAAAATTAGCCCCTAATCTAACAGTTCTTCTTTATGGTCCTCCGGGGACAGGAAAAACTTCCTTAACAAGAGGATTTGCTAAGAAGTTTAATATCCCAATATGTGTTGTAGAATCTGATAGACTTGTTTCACCTCTGTTGGGAGATACCATTAAAAATATACGTGGTGTCGTTGAACTAGCTGCTGAAATTTCTAAAGATAGAGGTGCCTTTGTTCTATTTTTTGATGAAATTGATGCTATTGGCTCTGAAAGATCCAATATTCATGAAGTAGGAGAAATAAAACGAGCCGTTATTTCTTTTCTTCAAGTAATTGATAGAATTAATTATGAAGGGGTTCCTCTTGCTATTTTCGGAGCTACAAATCATCAGCATCAATTGGATTCAGCAATATGGCGTCGTTTTACATTTCACTTCAAATTTGATTTTCCTGATTTTCATTTAAGGAAAAAGATCATTGAATCCTTTATCAGTAAAGTAAAAAACGCTAAAATCGGTGTGGATGACTCGATTAATTCAAATTTAGCCATTGAATATAAAGAAGTTCAAAAAGTATCAAAAGAGTTACAAGCTAAGTTAGGACGGTTTGTTTCTGAATTTGAAAATGGTCTTTTTTGGCAAGAGTATAGAAAAAAAAGTAAATCTACTGGGCTTTTAGAATTAACAATTGGTTATTCTGGATCAGATATTGAAAGAGGCACGAGAGTTGCTTTATTGAAGTCAATCAACACAGGATTATTAACTTATGACAATTTTTATAATTCTTTAAAATTAGTAGGTGGTACTGCTATTCACGTTGAAAGACAAGACATTTTAAGTGCTTCAAAACAAATCCCAAACCGGTCAAAAACCTATACAAAAAATAACAGAAAATTGCCATCTGGGCCTCCTGAAATATAAATATTATAAAAAAAATTTTACCACTCATAATGAGCACTAGTCAAATATTTAATCTGGAAAAAATTAAAGAGTTAACAAACCCAATTGAAGATCTTCAAGTAGAATTAAATCATTTGAATAACACTGCTCAAAAGGTTACAAAGAACTTCCAAAAAATTGAAAAAGAATCTCTTGATGAGAATTTTCTTACTCAAATAGAAGTTATAAAAAATTTGTTGAATACTTTAAATGATAAATTGAATAAAATTTCAAGAACTAATCTTAGTAAATTCTTAGTTTTTCAGGACAACTTAATTCAAAAATATAAAGAGAATTTTAAAAATAATATAAAAAGAATAAAAGTTGATGAAGATCTAACTAAAAAAATAGGATTATTTCTAATTGAAGAGAAAAAAACTAGTAAAATAATTGATTTTGTATCATTTTTTCCATCACTTGAAATACCTCAATGGTTAGAACTTCTGGATTCTTTAAAATATAACACTCTTTTTTCAAAATCAATAAATAGAGTTAGAATTTATTACCAAGAATTCCTAGAAATAAGACTTAAGAACGAATTGAGTAGAATTCCTAGGGATATTGATCCAAATTTAATTAATGAATATAAAAAGTTTTTTAAAGACAATCCTAATGTAGAATTCAATGAGTATTTACAGATTATTGAGAATCAATTAACAAAAAAAGAGCTAGATACTAAAAAAGAAATTATAAGAAAGGTAAAAGAGAAAGAAGAACTAGAAAAATTAATAAAGAAGCAAGAAGAACAAAAGAAAACGTATGAAGAATATTTGAAACTCTCAGATAGAGAATTTAAAAGGTTGAGACGAAAGAAAAGTAGAGAAAAATTAACTGATGTTTCCAAAAAATCTTCTGAAATAAATTCAATTGAAATTAGTGATGAAGTTTCTGAAAAAATTAAAAAATTTAAGTCTTCATTAGATAAAAGCTTTAATGAAAAATATATGATTCAAAAGGATGAAGATCAGGATCCGCTTGATTTAATTAGAGAAAGGAAGAAGAGAAAGGAAAAAGAATATAAGCAATACAGAGACCATTTTGAAAATTCACAATAAAAGGTATTTAATATTCAAAAAAATAACTTTAAGGTATCCATTGGTCCGAAAGAAGTTGTAATTAAAGACAGATTTACTCTTATTAATGGAAAAATAAAAAAGAATTTATTAACTAAATATAAAAATAAATCTTTTTTAGAAATTACTCAGGATTTAAAAAATATTACTATAGATAAATACTTTAATGTATTAAAAGAAGAAACTAAAGTTTTTCATGATTTACTCAAAGTTAATAGACTCATTGAATACTTGAATACATATCGCAAGATAGTCGTGAATAATATAAGTATCTCTTCTCAATATAATGATATTGTAGAAAATTTAAATCTTATTCTTAGATATAACGAACTGTTAAAAGAAAAAGGATCTCTTCTAAAAGAATTAGAATTTTCTAGCCAATATAAAAAATCAAGTGATGTTACTGCGATTAATGATTTAATCAATAAATTGAATGTATCTTTAGCTCTAAACAAAAAAAAGTTAAATCTTTTTGAAGAAGATTATTTTCAACGGAAAAATCAAATTGATCAAATTAAAAAAACATTGAATGATTACAATTCAAACATTCAACATTTAACTAATCAGAAAAAAAATTGTTTTAGTCAAATCAATCGAATCACTCGAGAAATGGAAGGAGATACGCAAGAATCTAAGATTGGTACAAAAATGAATATCATACAATTTGATAACAGTCTATCGAATGCTGAAAAAATTAAAAGCCTTCAAAAGAAAGCAAAAGAAATTCAATCTGAAATCTCCAGTATAGCATCAATAAAAAGCCAAACTCAAATAAAACTGAAAGAATTAATTCCACTATTCAAAAACTTTGAGAGCGATTATCAATCAATTTTAGAAATAATAAAAAATGATGAAAAAAGAATAAAAGATCTACAAATAGACCTTAAAAATGAAATTAAAGAGAATAAAAGGACAGAAATTAAGGATGATGATTTAATTGATTTAAAATCCCTAAGATCTGTAAAAGAAATTGAAAATAATATTGAAATAATAGAATCTGAATTAAAAAAGATCAGAATTCCCGAAATTTACTATGATCATCAAAATCCTGACGATTTATCTTCTATTATTAATAAACTAACAGAGTTTAACAAAATTGTGGAGAATAAAAATTCAGATATTACAATAGATTTTAACGAAAAAGAAATTACCAATTCTTTTGAGCAGTTTAAAGAATTAGAGAATTCTCTTGCTAATATCGAATTTTTAATAAATAAATTTTTATCCGAAATTAATATAGTATCTCAAATCAGGATAATATTAAGCGATGATAATAATCGTTTTCTAATTAATATAGAATTTACTCGAAAGAATACGGAAAAAGTGAAATTCGAGGATTTAAGTACTCCTGAAAAAATCTTCTTTATTATTGTTTTTTATATATCAATTTTACTCCATAGCAAAATAGAAAATATTGTTTTCTCAAATGCATCAATCTTGAGTAGTTATAATAAAGCAGGTTCTATGTTTAGAGTAATAAGAAAAATATTACCAATTTTTGAAATGGAAGATATTCTATCAGACTTTAATCTAATATTTATAATTTCAAATTTTGAACTTAAAAAAGAAATCAAAAATTTAAAGGTCATAACATTATAGGAGAGTGATTTTTTGACAATTGAAGATAATAAAATAAATAAAATAGTGAAAAATGTCACAAGACTCATTTTAACAAATCCTCAAAAAATTATCCGAGAAGAAGATCTTAGAAACTTAAGTGAGGATTTTAGTTTTGAAGAAATTATGAGTGAAGTATATTTAAATTTAACAAATGTTGGTTTTGAGCTTATTAAAACTAAATTTCTAGACCAACAATATTATATACTAACTTCTGATGGCAAAGATGATAATATTACACCATCCCAATACGGAATTTTAGCCCTTATAATTGCCCTAAGCAAAGAAATTGATGAAAATATTAAAATTGAGGATTTAAAAGACATGTTTAGTGAATTATGGGAAAATGATGTCCAGTTTTTAATTGAAAACGATTATTTAAGAGTGTTTGATGAATTTGGAATAATTAAAGTCACTCCACAGGGGAAAGCGACTATGAAAAATATCATTCAGGATTTACAACTTCAAAATTTGCTCAATGTATTTGAAAAAGAGTGAAATCATTAAAATTAAAAAAAAAATTTATTCTTCTGTTGGGTTTTCTATATCCATTTTGAATTGATCGAAGATCTTTTTTACCCTATCTGCTGAGGGACCAGTTCCTCTCACTTCATCTTCATCTACAATAATTTTACCATTTAATATTGAAATAATGTTTTGATCTTCTATATAGTTAACATGTCCTTTCGAAAAAATAGAGGCAATTCTATCTGCTAATGCTTTCATAGGAAAAGGTTCATCTTCTAAACTAACAAAATTATAGAATGTATTCCTAACAAACAGTTTTGGAAATGATATGTTTTTTTCATTCTTAGCATTCACAAGAATTAAATTTGAATCCTCAGAAACTCCCTTTAATTGTCCAACAAAGAATTTATCTTTATTAAGATAAACTTTAACTATCTTATCAATTAACATACCTAACTCTGTATTATATTGCCTTATAGACATAATACTTAATAACCTTCATATTTACTTTTATTCTTAATTTAACTAATCTAGAATACAATTTATAAGTTTGGAGATATTTTCTCCAGTTGTAGCACTTGTGACAAAAATTTTTAGATTTGGATTAATCTCTCTTGCATCACTTACCATTTCTTTAATGTCCACGTCTATAACATCTTCTAAATCAATCTTATTGATAACAGCGATGTCAGAAAATTTGAATAACATTGGATGTTTCCGAACCACCCATGGACCTTCTGTTATTGATACAATTACAATCCGTTTTTCCACACCTAATATAAAATCAGAAGGACAAATCAGATTTCCTACATTTTCTATAAATAGAAGGTTAACTTCATTTAAATCATTGTTTTTTAGAACTTGGGAAATATGATATGAATTTAATGCACATTCACGACCAGTATTAATTTGAATTGATCGAACACCATGTTTTTCAATTCTATTAGCATCTATTCTTGTTGCTACATCACCGTTGATTACAAGAATATTATTTTCGCGTGAAATTTTTTTTACAATACTCTCAATGATCGCCGTTTTACCTGCACCTATTGCTCCAACAAAATCAAAAGCTCTCACATTTTTCTCTAGTAGTATTTGTTTATTTTCCTCTGCTAATTTATCATTGTTTTCAATTAAATCTTCATTTAATTCAATGATTCTAGATGTTTTTTTTTCAGACATTTTAAAAATTCGATACTATTTTGAATTTAATAGGATAAGAAAATAAAGACGTATTCCTTGATATTTTTTATGGGTTTGTATAAGATAAATCCATCCAAGTTTATTTTCTAAGAAATTGATATTTATATACTACATATGCTCCTAATACTCCCCCCAATTCAGGTAAGTAAAATACTATATAATAAGGCGCATACCAAACAAAAAAGAGTACTGGAATTAATCTGAATAGGACAATTATCACCAAGAGAGATCTTCCAGACATTCTAATTGGCAGAAAATACATGAGTGTAGTTATTTTCCTATTCATAATTGGAAAGAGTGAATAAGATAATAATCCTAGTATTCCTCCCCATGCTAATCCTACGGGAAGAATATTGTTTAGAGGATATATAGCTATCAAAGAAATTCTCAATAAGACATAGAAAATTGCTGTAAATAATGTACAAATTAGATATAATTTAATTAAAAATCTTATCCCTAGGCTCATTTCAATATTTCTTGCCATGAAATACAGAACGAATAAAATAATAAATAAGAAAAACAGACTTATAATATCACCAGAACTCACAAAAAGACTAGTTAAGAAAGTATAGTATGTGAATTTATACACTAATCCATGTAGACTTAAATAGAAATATTCAGGGATATAGTAATAATCAAAAATTAAAGCAACTATTGAAAATATTATGATTGCCATAAATAATATTTTAGTTCCCTGATATTGGGATTTTCTCTCGTACGATCTTTGGTATCCCCTAACAGTTCTTTCTCTTTCCTTATCCTGTCTTTTTAAATATTTTCTCAATGACTTAGGTTCCTTTTCCAAAGAAACCCTAGAAATTGTTCTTTTCATCGGTATATCTTGGTATCCATTTTTGGGTTCTTTCAGAGTAGTAGAAACTGCAGGCACATGTTTTAGCTCAAGCGAACATTCATGATTTTCAGGTAATCGGTGTTTTTTACAATAAGTTCCTCCACAGTATTTACAATTAAAGGGCAAATAACTAATTTGTTCGCCACAAAATTCGCAGAAAGCCACTTTAAATCACTTTAACATCGAATCTATTGTTTTTTAATTTAATAAAAAGTTTAATAAGGTAAAATTTTCATCCTTCATAATTTTTTATATTTTAATTTATTTTTCTTCTAATCATAAAGATTTCAATATATAAAAATTAAAGAACTAAAAAGAAATGATTAGGATTATAAAATTATGGGAAATATGGGTTTGTACCAATTGGCGCGTAGATAAGCATATAAGATACTATTAAAAGCACTAATAATGAACCACACAGCGCGATATATACTTTTTTATTCCATTTCCAAATATTTTGACCATCTAAGATTCCAATGGGAATCATATTAAAGGTACCTAGCATGAAATTCAAATTCGCAGCTAAACCTATTAACATATTAAGTGGATACATTGGAATTATAAATGAGATTATGAAAAGGATTCCACCATAAACTAGGTTAATTGTAGGTCCAGCTGCTTTACATAATCCGGTAGTTCTATCTATTTTACTTAAACCCAAAACTACAACAGCTCCGGGGAGTGCTAATGAAGGAAAACTACTTCCTCCCGAGATTAACATATATATATTAATAACAACACCAAAAACTGTTAGTATCATCCCAAAAGTTAACAATCGGAATTTTGTTTGTAGGTTAAAATGTACTGCTACTTGTCTATGCCCTAATTCATGAAATAGAAACGCTGTAGCATAAAAACCTGCTAACATGAAAATTGCCCATTCATATCCGGTATTAATTAAACCTGGATAAAAAGTCATTAGACCAATAATAAAAATCAGAGAAACTCCCAAAATAAAATGAAATAATTCTGATTTATGAGGTAATAAGATGCCTTTGAATTTAATCCCCGAATCGGGATTAAAAGCATCCACCGGTACCTGACTTTCTTGACGATACCAGGTATAAGTACCATCCGTAGTCCCTCGTACTACTCCAGGAGTAACTGGTTGTTGATATACATGTTCTTGAGAGGTAAGTGTTGGTTGTGGCATCTGACTATAAGTTTGGGTTGTTATTGGGGGTTGTTGTAAACTTAAGCTCTCTCGTACAATATTGCAATCGTGGTTTACAGGCTCTCTATGTGTTATACAATAATTATATCCACAATCATTACAATGAAAAGGTTCTCCAATTATCTCATCTCCACAATGAGCACAATTTGCCATAATTACTACCTTATAGTTATTTTTTCAAAAGAATATTTTTTAATAAATTATAAAATTAAAGACTTAAAATTTTATTGAGAATAAATCATTTTTTTTTAAGACTTTTAAATTATTCTCTTAAGACTTTAGTTAAATATATTAATCTGAAGTATACTAATTTATTAAAAGAATTGATTTTATAGGTGTATGGTATGAGTGAAGATGAAAATGATAATGAGAAATCCATAGATGAAGAGCGTGAGAAATTAAAAGAGATGGGTGTTAGTAGTACATGGGATATTTTAACAACTGGTGAAAAGAAAAAAAAAAAACCTGAAGATAAAAAGAACTTTATAGGTTTTAATTAACCTTCTTATAATTTAATTTAATCTTTCATTGATAGACTATTGTAACCTATTAATTTACACTTACATAATAACACAAAATTTAATTGTTTAAAAATATAATATCTTACAATTTAACATGATTTTCAATTTGATGGATTATTGTCTACGCCTGTTTCAATTCAAGATGGTCCATTTACCACTAACACATTAGCATCAAAAGTTTTTATTATTTTTTTTTTGACCACCATTTGGGCCTCAATACTACCATTACTTCTAGAGTTTTATCTATTTTGGAAACTAATAGAACACAATATCTCTTTACTAATTTACTTAATACCATTTCAAATTTATTTTGGATATTTAATTTTAGTAGTATTCTCAGTTTTAATAACAAAATTGTTGTTGATCCTAATCAATTTCATCCATAAACCCAAGGAAGGGGTTTTCAAGAGAATTAAACAAGATCGGGATTATTATTTTTGGAGTTTAAGAGCAGTACTTAAAAAATGGCCAATTTGGATTTCTAAATTTATTCCTCTACCTTTTGTAGATAAAATTAATATAAAATGGTTTGGGAACGATTCAGAGTTTATCAAATATGGAAAAAATGTTTCAATAGGTAAAGGAAGCGCGATAAAGGCTAGTATGATTTTTAAAAACTTTCTAATTATTAAAAAGGTCAATATTGGAGATAATGTAATAATTGGTTCTAATTGTGTCATTGCACCTGGGACTCAAATAGGTAAAAATGATATTATAGCGGCCATGTCTGCCACTAAATTAAACCAAACATTAAACCCTAACTCTGGTTTCTTTGGTTTTCCAATTGAGCCTTTTGATATCCAAGAAATAAATTCAAATGATTCAATTGAGAGATTAAGACGGGAACAAACCAAGAATTTTAAAAAAAGTAATGAAAAAGTAAAAACTATTGCTTTAAAACAAAAACCTAAGCAGAATAAAAAATTTGTAAGGAATCTAAACTCTGATCTATTAATATTTGCTATTATATACTTTGTTTCTAATTCAATTCCTATTCTAGGAATAATATTTTTTGGAGCAGAATTAGTTTTTCCATTTTTTCTGCAAAGTCCTAACATTTTGTATATTTTTACAAATCCTCTTCCTCTCGTGATTTTTATTCTTACACCTATAATTTTCATCATAGTTTACATAATAAACTTAATTCTTGTAATCTTCACTGGTAGACTTTTGTATAAAATTATCAAACATATTAATCCTACTAGAGAAGGAATTTTTGATTGGGAGATAAAAAATAAAGACTTTAATTATTACTTCAGACGCTCTTTTTTACTGAGATATATTAAATGGAAAATACAAAAAAGCCCCTTTCCATGGTTAATAAAATTCGCATTCAATTTTGTGGGAAATTGCCAAATTGGCAGAAATACAGTTATTGAGAATTCTTTTTTAGCCAAAGAGCATTTAGAAGTCGGAAATAATGTATACCTAGGGAGAATTTTAATCACAAATCAGTTATGGGACAAAAATTTAACAGTAAAAAAGATTTCTGTAAAGGATAATGTAGTCATTCAAGATAATTGTTGCATTGCTCCAGGTACTGAAATTGAACAAAACGTTACATTATTGCCATTATCAATAACAGGAAAATGTGAAAAACTACCATCAAATTCGATTTATTATAATACTCCATTGACAAAAATTACAGATAAAGAACTAATTCTAGTTTTTAATTTAAATATGCATGATCTTCACAATAAGAGATGAATTATATGATAATTACTAATAATGAAGTAAAAGAAAATATTTTATTTTGGCTTTATCCCATTTTAATTTGGTTATCCTTTTTTCCTACAAGTCTTATTTTTCTGTTTTTCTTTAAACTTTTTTCAATATGGATTAATCCAATAATAATTATTTGTTTTTTACCAATTTCACTGGTTATATATTATGTAATTTTTATTCTCTTTCTTCTCCTATTTGCTAAATTAACTTTAATACTTTTCAACTTATTTAAAAAACCAAAGGAGGGTATTTTTCAGAGAAATCTTCGAGATAAGAATTATAAATTTTTTATTATGAGAAGATGTCTAAAAAGGTTTGTTATAAAAATCTTTAACTATTTTCCCCTACCATGGGCAAAAATTCTTGCCTTAAAATCATTTGGTATAAAAATCTCCAATAATACTAGCGTATTAGACAGTTTTATTGATTCTGATTTTATAGAAATAGGCAAAAACACACTTCTCGGAGAAGGATCAATAATAATGAGTTCAATGGTTTTAGGAGATGAGTTGCTAGTAAAAAGAGTCATATTACGAGAAGGGTGTACAATCGGCGCATATAGTATAATTGCTCCAGGAACTATCGTAGAAGAAGGAGCTATTTTAGGAATGGGAAGTTATACGAAATTAAACCAACGACTCAAGAAGAATTGCATACATTTTGGGAGACCAGCAAAAAAAAGGAACGGTGTTAATGATAATTTTATATTAACCAAAAAATAATTATAGTTCATAGTATTAGATCTAATTATTAAAAGGAAGATGAACAATGGTGCATATAACTTATTGTCCAACTTGCGAAAAAGTGGTTGAACTACGCCGAAAAAACTTCGATCATCGTTACCACGAGATATTATGCTTCACTGTCATTTTAACACTAGGATTAGGCTTTCTTATTTATTTTGCTCTAAAATATTCTAAAAAACCTAATACCTGTCCGAATTGTGAGTCTGTTTTTGATTTAAATAACATTCCCTCAAAAGGATTAAATATTGCAAAATCTGTAGACTCAAAAAATAAAGTTATGTTCCTTTAATCTTCATACTTTTATTGCATCTTGGACAGGTTCTATCATCATCACTGAGATTCTTTTTCATAATTGTCTTTTGATATTTGCATCTGGCATTTGCACACACAAGAATATATTTTGATAATATAGTTGGTTGTTTCTCAACGTTTTTATCTTGTATGTGCTCCCTTTTACTTTTTTTTGCTTGTTCAGATAACTCCTTTTTTTTCTTTGACTTTTTTGATAAGTCATCTGGTTTTAGCCACTTATCTAAGCCCACTTGGTTTCACTTTGATATAAACTTTATAGAATAGATTTAAAATATGCAATTAAAATAAAACAAAATCTAATAATTAAAAAAAGAGAAAAAAATAAAAATTTGTGTATCAACAATTAATTACTAATATACTTGAACCTTCCCTGCGATGAGTCTCTTTCTTAAATCTATAAAATTTTCCTTACTAAGCTTTTCAGAAGAAACTTCTTCTGTAATTTTCTTTATTGAATCAAAATTTACATTTTCTGCCGGGATCAGTTCAATTGAATTTACCCAGGGGTCAGTTATAGGCCTCCCAATCTGTGATAACAATTTAACATGTGCTTCAAGAATATCTCCTTGCCCTCTCTTTACAATTTCTCTCGCCATCTCTGTTCCAAGAACATTGTACAATTTTCCTACGTGATTGATGGGATTTTTCCCGCATACAGCTTCTAAACTCATTGGTCTACAAGGAGTTATGAGACCATTGGATCTATTGCCGCGTCCTACCTCTCCATCATCACCAGCTTCAGCAGATGTGCCAGTAATGGTTAAATACATAATATTCTTTTCGATATTATCTGCTACATTTACTTGGCATGATACATCGCGTTCTGGGATTATATCTGCAGCTAAATCTAAAACTGCATCTTTAATTTGATTTATATAGCTTACATATTCACTTGCGTCGTTGATATATTTACTTACCATTGCTGCTGCGACAGTAATTCCCACTTCATTTCCAATCCTCTCAACCATTACCTTAACATCTTCACCTGAAGCCTTACACTTGTCCTTAAACTTATCCGAATTAATTAATCTCTCAGCTTCCAAAGCTATTTTTTCAACATCCGAATAAGGAGCATATCCTACTCCAAAACTAGTATCATTAGCAAGTGGGACTTCTTCAGTGTGATGAGATTCATCAAATACTCCTGTCAAATCTATTGATCCTGGTCGAACCGCATAATCAAACTGGATATCTCTATTTAAATCGAGGTTTCTAAAAATGCTTGAAAGAACTTTTCGCTGTGTATCAATACAAATTATTGGAATAGGAATATATTCAAGTTTACTTGTCCCATCGCCGCATTCTGTAAGAATTTGATTTATAGCTCGTCCAACTATTAAAAAGTATTGTGGTTGGATAATTTGACCACCACCAAATTCTGGTCTTGCCGTACCTCCAACGAGAGCAGCTTTATCAACGTTATGGTGGTATACACGACCAAAATTCTCAAGATAATAAACACATAAGGCTCTAGAGCAAGCATCAGCAACAGCATCGCAAACAGTGTCAGGGTGACCAAGTCCTTTCCTTTCACAGAGTTCTGGGAATTCACTTTTCTCAATTGGTAAAAAGGTAGCACGAGTAATTTTCAACATTTCATTTAACCAACTTCTCAATTATATAAATAGTTCTTTTAAATATGTTTTTAAATTATTTATCAGTTAAATTCCTTTTTAAATCAAAAATGCTGTACTTGCATTTTATCTAGATAACTAAAATTAATAACCTTTATAAATATTTTTTACTTATAATATGCATAAGAAGCATAAAAAATGATTTTAACCTATGGAAATCTTACCATCTTTGGATGATATTAAGCGTTTACGCAAAAAATTAAATATTAGTCAAAAAGAATTGGGAGATGCCTTAAATATTCCACAATCCACCATTTCTAGAATCGAAAATAGATCAATAGATCCTCCATATTCTAAATTTAAAAGAATATATGAACATCTAGAGAATGAACGTAAGATACGAGAAAAATCTAAAAAACATGCAGAAGATATAATGACTCGAAAAATCCAATCAATAAAATCTGGGTCTACTATAAGAGAAGCAGTTGATTTGATGAATGATCATGAAATTTCGCAATTACCAATAATAGAAAATAATCAAAATTTAGGGAGTATATCATCAAAAAAAATACAGAAATCGATTATGGATAATCCAGAACTTATTAATATGGATGTATCTCTTATAAAAGAATTACCATTTCCTGAAATTGATAGAAAATGGAATGTAAAAGATATATCTGATTTACTCTTGAAGTATTCTGCTGTTTTGGTAAAAAAGAACAATATTTATATTGGAATAATTACGGATTCTGATTTTCTTAAATTATCTAATGAAAAAAATGATAATTACCAATAATTATTAAATTTCCATTGTAAAAGCTATATATCTGTAAATTGATATTACTTAATACAAAAAAGAATAATTTTTTTATACAATATCGTTTTTTAAAGATTAGATTTGACAATTGATAAGATACTTCAAAGAATTGATGCTTTATTAAGAAAGTTTAATTATGAAACATTTGTTCTTGGAAATTTTGCGATTAATAAATGCAAATTCTGTTTTGATCTTTTAGCTAAAAAAGATGATTTGTTATTTAGTGTTAAAATTTTTCCTAATATTGATAATTTAAACCAAGACATTGTTCATGATATTAAATCATTATCCTTAATACTCAAATCAAAACCTTTATTAATTGGAATTAGGAATCGATATCAAAAATTGGAAGACAACACAATTTATATAAGAGAAGGCTTGCCCTTTATAACACTTGATACATTTGAGAATATTCTTAATGAACAATACCCTCATATCTTAGCAAGAAGAGGTGGTGGAGTAGTATTTTTAAATGGTTCTTTATTGAAATCAGTAAGAGAAAAGCAATCAATTACTCGAAATGAATTATCAGAATTCTTAGGAGTGACTAAAAGAACTATATGTTCATATGAAAATGAATCGATGCGGCCTTCTGAGAAAATCGGTAATAAAATATCAGAAATCTTAGGAAATAACGATATCTTTAAAAAAATTGATGTTTTTGGATGGGGGATTAAGAGCAATATAGAAGAAAAGGATATCTCAGAAGAAAAAGAATTAACTGAGTTTGAATCTCATGTTCAGGATATAATAAAAGATATTGGACTTTCTTCATATTGGTATAAAAAAGGATCTTTTCCCTTCAAATTATCTTTATATTCACACTCAGATAAAATAATATTAAATGGTTTTTATCCTCTCTTTTCAGGGATATCTGAAGAACAGAGTAAGATTAATCAAATGACTGTTCAATGTTTAAAAAATTTCACAGATTTATTTCACAAGACCTCACTCTTCATTATAGATAATGATATTAAAATTCATGAGACGTTTAAAAAAACAAATATTCCTATTGTCAAAATTAGAAATCTAGAAAAAGTTGATGATGAAGAAGAATTCATCGAACTCATTCAAGAATCATGAGAATGAAATAGATCTGATATGTGGGATTGACGAGGCTGGTAGAATTTAATTCATTTCGAATTATATGTTAAAAGGCTCCGTCTTAGGCCCAATGGTTTTATGTGGTATATGTTTCATAAAATCAAGATTGAATTTTTTGTCTGAAATAGGAGTTAAAGACTCAAAAAAACTGACTCCGAAAAGAAGGAGTGAATTAGCTGATCTTTTGAAAAAAAATTGCTATTCTCTAAATACTAAAATAATTAGCCCTCAAGAGATTGATGAGAGAGAAATGAAAAAAATTACGATGAATCGACTTGAAGAAATAAAAATGGCAGAAATTATCAACGATTTAAAACCTGACATTATCTTTATAGACGCTGCAGATGTAAATGAACAACGATATGGAAAATCAATTCAAAAGTTATTGAATTATACACCTAAAAAATTAGTTTCTAAGCACAAAGCTGATGATTTATATCCAATAGTATCAGCGGGTTCAATAGTAGCAAAAGTTAAAAGAGATGATTTAATCGAGGAACTCCATAAAAATTATGGAAATTTTGGCTCAGGATACCCTTCTGACGTTAAAACAATTGAATTCCTCAGAAATTATATAAAAATTAATAAAAAGGCTCCCAAAATCGCACGATTATCATGGGAAACAACTAAGAAAATAATAGATGAGGAGTTGTCTAATAAAAAAATTACTGATTTTTTTTAGCTAATAGTATTATATGATTAGAAGCATGTTTATGAATGTTTATACTTTCTAGGATTTTATATCCTGCCTTCTCAAGTACCCTTTTCTCTTGAGCATAAGTAATTTCGGATTTTTGAATACTATCAATTGATTGAGATTTAATTACAAGAATCAAAATACCATCATCTTTTAAATAATAATTACAATTTTTTAATGCGATTTCAGCTTGCTGAGGCTGTGCAACATCTTGATAAATTAAATCAACATGAGTAAAAATATATTTAGCATAATTATCTGGAAAACGCGCATCCCCTAATATTGGAATAATATTTTTCCTATTTGAGATATTCTGGATTAATTGTCTCATACTTCTTTCAGCGAATTCGACACCATAAATGATTCCGGTATTTATAACATCAGAAAGGTGAGAAATAGTAGTGCCTGAAGAAGCTCCTAAATACAAACATTTTATATTTTCTGACAAAAAATTAGTTATAGGATTTTCTAAAATTAAAGCTGCTAATTTACTTCGAAAAGGATCCCATTCTCGAAACTCTGTTCCCTTATAAGTAAATAATCTCTCTCCATAGATTCTTTTCCCCAAATCTAAGTTTTTTGTATAAAGCTTTAATCTTTCTTGAGAGCCAGAAATAAACACATTGTAAAATTTAGGATGATTTCTAATTTCAGTTTTAGACATTATTCAATAAATTTATCTTATTTTCTTTTTTTTTTCGATTTTCTTTTCATACCTTTTGCAGATTGCATTTCTTTTGGAGGATTTGGATATTTTTCTTCAATTTCTCTAAGTTTCTCCTCTATTTCGAGTTTTAAGCTATCACCTATGAATTCTCCATTAAAATAATCTACTTTAGCAGCAACCCCAATTTTCCCTGCTACAACTCTCGCAATCTTACCTCTAGTCCATGGGGTAGCAGATCTAATTTGATTCCATTGAAATATTAGGCCATGTTTAGGTCTTTTTTCACCTGTTTTGAGAAATCGATATAAAGCTTTTTCTGCTCCTAATAACTGAATTCTAGATGCAGGCATATAAGCTAATTTTTGCAAACTCCCTGCTTTAGCTATCAATTTTGCTCCAATTAAGGAGCCTATTAGAACATTAATATTTGGAGCAATTTTTTCTATCATTCCTTCTAGGTGTTTCTCCAATTGTATGCGATAATTATCTAAGGAAATAATTTGATCTGCATAATTTTGTATCATAGAGAGATCAAAATTTGCACCCATTGACCCTAAAGCGTATTGTTCCAAAGTTTTAATTCTCCTTTCTTTTAAATCAACCTTCTTTTTAATATTTTCAAATGTAAAATTTTCCCTAGACCCCAAAGTTGTAATTAAATTCGCTAAGATAATATTATCTTCAATAATTTTATCAGTTAGTTCAGGAAAGTGTAATCCATACCATTCTCTAAGATGACTTGAAAATAGACTTATTGATTTTTTAATTACATCTAGAACCGTAATGATTTGAGTTATAAAATTATCGAAATGTCCACTTGCTTGACTTACTTTTCTTCTTGTCAATTTATCACTTATTTCTTTATATTGAGCAAGGATCTCTTCACTTGTTTTATTTATCCCCATTTTTTTTAAATGATGTTCTAGATTTAAACGAAAAGCTTTGAGTTCTAACGAGTTATTTTTATAGAAGGTTTTATATCCTAATTTTTCTGAAGTTAGTGATTCTAATTTTGAATTATCAAAAATGAATTCACTAAAACCAGAATTTTCCAAATCTAATAGAAAACTTTCAAATACTTTTTGAATAATGCCACTATCCATTGTATTATAAAATTCAATTATTTTTTCATTGTCATCGTTAAAATCAATGAAATTTAAGATGTTCCCAGACTCATCAAAAGCAAAAATTCCAATTAGAGTATCTGCGATGTAAGACTTCATATTGATTGGGTAATTTTTTCTTATTTTTCCTTCATTAATAATTATTATAAAACTATAATCATTATTGTCTTTTAAAAAATGCTAGAAGTAAATCTTTCGGGTTTAAAATTAAAATCTCCTATCATATTAGCTTCAGGTATTTTAGGTGTTTCTTTTTCTTCAATGAAAAGAGTAATCGATGCTGGAGCGGGTGCTGTCACTACAAAATCTATTGGACCAAAACCAAGAAAAGGATATAAAAATCCATCTATAATAGAGATATACCCTGGAACATTTATGAATAGTGTTGGTCTCGCAAATCCTGGGATCGATGAATTTATCTCAGAAATAAAAGAAATTAAAAAACATAACATTCCATTAATAGTAAGCGTTTTTGGTGATACTAAAGAAGTTTATCTCGATGTAGCAATTAAAGCTGAAAAGGCAGGGGCTGATGCAATAGAAATGAATATCTCCTGTCCACATGCTGAAGTAGCTTCTATAGGGATTGATAAAGATTTAACATATGAAATTGTAAAATTCTTGAAAGAAAAGCTCACTCTCCCGCTTTTTGTAAAATTAAATCCTAATGTAACATGTATAGCCGAAATTGCCTTTGCTGCAGAAAGAGGTGGTGCTGATGGAGTAGTTGCAATAAATACTTTATCAGCGTTGAAGATTGATGTAAATACTAAAAATCCAATCTTATCTCATGGAAGCGGTGGACTTTCTGGAAAGGCAATACATCCTATAGCTGTGAAAAAAGTATATGAATTGTTTAAAATTTTAAAAATTCCAATAATTGGATGTGGAGGAATAGATTCATGGCAGGATGTAATAGAGTTCTTCTTAGCGGGAGCTTCAGCTGTACAAATTGGGACAGCTTTATATAAAGGAACTGCAATTATCACTGAAATTATCAATGGAATAACCCAATATCTTAAGGATAATAGTTATACTTCTATTACTGATATAAAAGGATTAACTCATCAGGTTAAGACTCAGGAGGTGCCTGATTTTGACTGAAAATACAATAAAAACAATAAAAGTTCATAAAATTATTGATGAATGTGAAGGAGTTAAAACTTTTGTTTTTAATATGAAAGATGACCATATCGAGTCTTATGTTAATCCAAAGCCAGGACAATTTGTTATGGTTTGGGTACCTGGTATTGATGAGATTCCGATGTCCATATCTGATTGTGATGATAATGGCAATTGGGCGGTTACAGTAAAAAAGGTTGGAGAATGTACTAATGCTATGTATAACTTAAAAATAGGTGATTATATCGGGATAAGAGGCCCATTAGGTAATTATTTTAAAGTTTCAGCTGAAAAATCAAAAGAAATCTTCATAATAGGTGGTGGAATTGGTATGGCTCCGCTAAAATTCCTTTCAACTGAACTCACTAAGAGGAGTATAAAGCATATTATTATTGAAGGAGCTAAAATTAATACAGATTTAATGTATATAGAGTATTTTAAAGAATCTACAGCTAATCGTTCCCAAATTCATTACTGCACTGATGATGGAAGTTATGGAATAAAGGGAGTTGCATCTGACATCTTTAGAAGAATAATAAAAGAATTTTCGGAGAATGAACTGCAAAATCTTATTATTTATTCATGTGGTCCAGAACTTATGCTGTTTAAATTATTTCAACTTTGCCAAGAATATAACATTGAGTTTTATGCAAGTCTTGAAAGAATTATGAGGTGTGGTTGTGGATTATGTGGATTATGCGCTTTAGATCCATTAGGATTACTTGTTTGTAAAGATGGCCCCATTTTTGATTTAAATACTTTGAAAAAAGTGGAAGATTTTGGAAAATACCAAAGAGATTTCACTGGAAAAAAAATTAATATTTAAATTATAATTTGAGGATATTGCCCAGATCATCAACTAACTTATTATAAAATTGTTCTTCTTCCATTTCATGTTTTAATATTCCTTGCACTCTTCGAATTCGCATTTTTAATCCAGGATTAAGTTCTGTTTCTTTTAAATATATTGCTAAATATGGTTTCTTTTCATTTATGGCTAGATGAATCTCATCTTGAGTATTATCTGACTCTGTTACATAAGGGGATATAAATGAAAGAAATAAACTACATTGCATCAATTTTTCTGCTATTGTATTACACCAATCAGTACTCAAGGGAATCCCTTCATCATACCAGATTCTAAATCCTTTAAGATATAATTTTTGAAGGATTGGATATACCTCTGCTTTATCCTTATGAGTATAACTTACAAAAATAAATGGTTTATCTCCCATATATGCTGAAAATGGTGGTTCTGCAGATAATTCTGCCGTTGATTGCTTTAAATTACTTTTTAGATAAATTTCTAATACCATTTCATTTTTAGGTAGATTTTGGTCATTAAGAACTGAAAATTTTTTCAAAATTCTTTTAACATGATCAGGATTTTTCATTATTTTAGAAACTATATTATAATTATCTAATAAAATTTTTGTTGGTTGTCCTGTTACTGCTCGTACTTTTATATTTTTTAGAATTAAATCTACCACCTTATTTGTAACCCAAGTTTCAACATTAATATCTTCATTAGAGATATCCTTTGTCGATTTACCTGCATAATCACCTCCCCAATCCAATGTTACTAGCTCATCATTAATATATATTTTATAGTCACCTTCTAACATTATAGCAGGATCCTCTTTAAATAAACTCTGAGTAGCAAGTAAATCCAATCTTTTTTGGATTGAAGCAAAAAAGTCCTTTTCAACTTTAAAAGGTAAAGCATCTGAAGAAATGATTTTTTTTCCAATTAACATGAGATATATTGCCATTTGGTGTAAACATAAACCATCATTCTTTCCAATAACACAACTACAACCTCTTTCAATGGAATTGTTAATGACCTGTAGAGAAGCTTTTTGAGATCCATATTTACTTGAAAACCAAACATTATAACCATTTTCACCTGCTATGATGACAGCACTTTGAATTCTCTCAACCTTATGTTCTCCACTAATTAATGAAAGCCCATTTAACAACAAACTTTCGGCAAAATCTCTTTCAAAATCTTGATATAACTTACCTTTTTCAATATCACTTAAGGATGAGTCAATAAAATCCACCAATTCATCCTTTTTGAAAGCTGAATATCCTTTTAATTTCTTCTCTTTACTTTTAACACTCTGATTAAATCTATTTATTATTTCTTTTATTCTCGGTATCGTTAATGATTTTAGAAATGTCTTAAATGTAAATGTCTCTAAACCTTTTTGGTTAGATTTCTTTTTTCCCATGTTATATCAAATTCATTTTCTATAAAAAATTCTCCTATTGATTATAAAGGTAAAATTTTTTGTTGAAGAAAAACAACAATACGTATATGATTGAAGATCTTGATGACTCTGAGAAATTAAAAAAGGTATCAAGAGAAATAATTAATTTTATTATTAAAAATCCTCAACTATCACGCCATAAAATTACAAATATTAAAGGAAAAATTGGCAAAAAATATAATCTTCCGAGAGTCATTAAAAATGCTACAGTTTTAGAGTATGCCACTCCTGATGAAAAAAAAATAATTTCTCAAATCCTAAAAAGAAGGACTACAAGGACAATCTCAGGTGTATCTGTTATTGCGATTATGACTAAACCTCTTCCGTGCCCAGGCACATGTATTTACTGTCCAGGACAGGATTCTCAGCCTGAAGAAAAAGCAGCTCAGTCTTATACCGGACAAGAACCAGCAGCAATGAGATCAATTCATAATAATTACGATCCTTACTTACAAGTTCAAAGCAGAATTAATGATTTAGAAGCTATAGGACATATAGTTGATAAAATTGAATTAATAGTTATGGGAGGTACATTTTTATCAACTGATCCAACATATCAAAAAGAATTCATAAAGGGAGCATTAGAAGGTATCATCGAACAGCGAGTAGACAATTTGGAAGAAGCTAAAAAACTCGCTGAGAGCTCTAAAAGACGTGTTATTGGAATTACCATCGAGACAAGACCAGACTATTGTAAGGAAAAAGATGTAGATCAAATGTTATATTTTGGTACAACTCGTGTTGAAATTGGCATACAAACTTTATATGACGAAATTTATAAGTTGGTAAAAAGGGGACATTCTACTTTTGATAGTAAAGAAGCAATAAGAATTGCTAAGGATGCTGGATTAAAAATCAATGCTCATATGATGCCTAATTTACCTGGTTCAAATCTCGAACGTGATATTGAAATGTTTGATTCTTTATTTTCAAATGCTGAATACCGCCCAGATATGCTAAAAATATATCCTACACTTGTAATTAACGGGACTGAACTATATAATTGGTGGAAGAAAGGAAAATATACTCCTTATTCAGATAATGAATTAATAAATTTAGTAGCAACCGTCAAAATGAACCTTCCACCATATGTACGAATCCAAAGAATTATGAGAGACATCCCTGCTAACTTGATCGAAGCGGGATGTAAAAGTAGTAATTTAAGACAAATAGTTCAAGAAAGATTAAAGGAAATAAATGAAACATGTAAATGTATACGATGCAAAGAATACGGTATCACTAAAAGAAAAGAATTTGTTAATGAAAAATCATTCGACGATATAAAGTTATATCGTTTAGACTATAATGCTTCTCACGGTAAAGAAATATTCTTATCTTATGAAAATAAAAAGGAGAATTATTTAATTGGGTATTTACGTTTAAGAAAACCTTCTGAATTTGCCCATAGACCTGAACTGAACGATGGAAAAACAATGATCGTAAGAGAAATAAAAATAGTTGGGGAACTCGTCCCAAAAGATTCTAAACCTAATTCTTTTACTCAAATTCAACATCGAGGATATGGAAAGTTATTTATGGAAAATGCTGAGAAGATCTCTTTGGAGGAGTTTGATGCAAAGAAATTAGCTGTTATAAGCGGATTCGGAGCAAGAGATTTCTTTAAAAATTTAGGATATAAATTAGATGGAGTTTATGTTTCAAAATTTTTACCATAATAAACCATCTATACCATCTATACATCTTTTATAATAGGATCTACACAAAATTTTACTTTCAGAATAAAAAAACAAATCAATAAATTCAACTTATTGTTGAAAAATTATTTTTTTAATAATGTTAAATATACTAAATCTTACTATATAAATGTCAAAAATTATTTAAAAAAAGATTAAAATGACTTCTGAAAGACCTCTATCAAAAAAGAAAATAACCCAACAAACAATTTCAATTTCTCCGGATCTCAAAGATAAAATCGAGAGATACGTAAGTGAATTTAATGAAAAAAACCCGAATGACAAGAGATATAAAAGTATTTCAGCATTTTATAATTATGTTATGGAGAAATCAATGGAATGTTTTGAAAAGGGTAAAACACTTGATGACTTTAAGGCTTATGTAGATGGGGAAATTAAGAGTATCTTTGACAAAATTTCGTTTAACGCTTTAATTCCTTATTATGAAACTGCGATAAGAACAAATCGTTATACACATCCTTTTTTTGAAAAAAATCCCTTTTTTTATATGACTTTAAGAAGACTCTATTTAGCTCGAATGGATCCTTATGATATTACCAGCATTAAAACTATATTCAGTAGGGTCAGAAACTATATACTATCAAATAATCTTACTAAAGAATTTAATTTGGACCTTTTTACTGGAAAAAGTCCAAAAGATTTAACTGGAGTTTTTGAATTTACTGGATTATTTAAAAATTTAACTTTTGAAAATTGTAAATATAACGCCGCACTTTTGGGATTGTTAGGTGTTCGGATAACTAATTTTGTATATTCAGATAAAGATAATTACTGTAGGTTTGATTTAAAAGCTACAGATTTATTTTTTAGAAAAGATCTGGTAAAACAAGAAAGAGTGAAGTTAATGGTCCACAACATTTCTTATTTTATCAATTATAATAGAATGATAGAAGATAAAAATTATTATCTATGGATGAAAATGGCAGACGATAAACAAGTTATTCTAACGTTTAACAATGAGGAAACCAAAAAAGATTGGGTAAACTTAATAGAAAATGAAATTAAAAAATTTGGTGATCTAGAGGATCTTCATCTTAACCTCTTAAGGCTCTTTGAAAAATTACACTGGATTGAAATTGAAAGTGAAAAAGACCTTAGTTTTCAAGTTAAACTATTAGAAACTAGATTTTCACATGAGAGAGAATATTTATTTGAGGTTCTTTCAAGAATATCAAAAATCTCACAAATGAATGGCAAATCCTACTTAAAAAAACATTAAGTATAGTTGAGTTCAAGAATCTCCTAGATATAAATAAAAAAAAGGGAAGATCTCGTCCCCCATAAATTCCCTAATATTCCCCTTTTTTACCTTTATGGTAAGTGTTTCCTGTCAACCCCTTGATTTTTATCGCTAATATTTGCCCAAATATACCTCTTTTTTTTAATATATAAGTGCTACTAATGAAAATCATAAGTTAAGATCATCAATCTAGATTATTGAAAAAATAAGAAAGTTAGAAGAAGGATATAAATAAAGAATTAGGAAGAAATGTAC
This sequence comes from Promethearchaeota archaeon, assembly GCA_016839915.1. Taxonomy (GTDB): domain Archaea; phylum Asgardarchaeota; class Lokiarchaeia; order Sigyniarchaeales; family SOKP01; genus Loki-b32. Next base: position 4,703 of record JAEOTH010000022.1, on the reverse strand, counting down.
CTTGGATAAATTAAAATAATCACAAATCTTAATTTACTCATCAAAGAAGTTCACATAATTGAATTTTTCAACTAATATAAATTTAAAAATTAGATAAACTTTAACGTATTATGACCAAAAAGAAATATCTCTCAAATAAGAAAACAGCCCAACAAACTATTTCAATATCACCAGCTCTTAAAGATTGGGTAAAAAGATATGTAAATGTAAATCACAGAAAAAATCCGAATGATGAGAGATTTAAAAGTGTATCGACTTTTTATAATCATGTGTTGGAAGAAATACTGAAATTATTTGAGAAAGGAAAAACACTAGATGATTTTGAAAGAGTAGAGGACAAGGAAATTAAAGATTTGCTTGAACCTTTCACTTTTAAGGCAACAATACCTCTCTACGAAATGGTATCAGAATCTAATCGTTATACACCATTTTCTTTTGAATTTACTACTCGTTTTATACTACGTTATACAAATTGGATGAGAAAGCAGTATAAACCTGGTAATTTTGATGATTTGAGCCTATTATTTGACAGGATAAAAAGTCGATATGGAACTAGTAATGTCTCTACAGACATGAGGTTGGAAATTTTTCCTGGTAAAAATAAACAGCCTACTCGGGGTGTTTTAGAATTTATTGGAAAACAAAGAAATCTTCACTATGAAAACTGTAAATACTTTGCTGCAATATTTGGAATGTTAGGAGTAAGGTTAACTGATTTTATCTATTCTCCGGTAGATTTTTACTGTAGATTAGACCTAATTGAAACAGATCTATTGTTTAAAAAGGAATTAGTTAAGAAAGAAAGATTAAAACTATTAAAAGCAAATGTAGATTATATTATAAATTATGTTAGAATGCTTGATGAGAAAGATAAGTATTTATGGATGAATTTAGCTGAAGATAAAGAATTGTTAATATGTTTTAAAACCAAAGCTGCTTTTAATAAATGGATTAAAACAATCGAGAAGGACTTACGAAAATTTAGTACACAAGACGCCTTTCTTCAAAAAATATTACAATTCTTTAATAAACTCCATTGGATTAGAATTGAGAATGTAAAAGATCTTTCCTTCCGAATAGAGCAATCTCTCGAAGATTATAATAAACAAAAACAATTTTTAATAGATTATCTTTCACAGCATTCAGAAGTTTCTCAAAATAACAGTATATATTATTTAAAATAGGTTAACTCTAACCTTTAACATATTTAAATCGTTTTAAATTGATAATGGTTAAAGATTTAAATGAAAATATTTGAATTTATTTAAGATACAACAATAAACAACTAGTTATTTGGGGATTAACTTAAATATATAAAATGAACTGCGAATTAGGACTTGCTGTTAACTATATAAAATAACCTAGATTAAAATATCTCAAATCTTTTTTGAAAATAACTATAAGATTTAAAAAAAGTTAAGATCGATTATGGAAGAATTTAATTATGAAAAATTAGGTCTTAAGTGTGGTTTGGAAATTCATCAACAACTAGATACCGAAAAAAAATTGTTTTGTAGATGTCCAACACAATTACAGGGAACTCGTGAGCCAGATTTTACTATACAGCGTTCTATGCGTCCAGTTTTAGGGGAGCTAGGCACTTATGATAAAGCAATGCTTACAGAATACGAAAAAGGAATGGGAATTACATATGAAGGGTATAATGATGTTGTATGTACCTATGAACTTGATGATACACCTCCCTTTTCTTGTAATAAAGAAGCAAGAAATGTAGCGCTACAAATTGCTATGCTTTTAAATGCCAATATAATTGAAGAAATGCATGTATGTCGTAAAAATTATTTAGATGGAAGCGTTCCAAGTGGATTTCAGAGGACAATGATTTTAGGCACGGATGGCTACATAACTTTAGGAAGTGGTAAAAAAATTCGAATAGATATCCTTAGTTTGGAGGAAGAAGCTGCGAGAAAAATTAAAACTGAAAATAAAACGAATTTTTTTCGTTTAGATCGATTAGGAATTCCATTAGTTGAGGTTACAACTAAACCTGATATAAATTCACCAGATGAATGTCGAGAGTGTGCAGAAAGGATAGGATTATTATTATGGTCAACAAATGTAAAAAAAGTTCTTGGATCAATCAGACAAGATGTTAATGTAAGTATTGAAGCTGGAACTAGAATTGAAATAAAAGGAGTTCAGAAATTGGGATGGATTCCAATTTTGATCAATCATGAAATTTCACGGCAGTTAAAGCTTCTTGAAATTAAGGAAGAACTTGAAAATAGAAAATTAAATGAAAATGAAATTCCAAATCATCCTATAGATTTAACTGAATCTTTAACTAAAACAAAATCCAAGTTTATTCTAAAGGGTATTCAATCGGGAAAAAAAATATTCGGGATCAATTTTATGGGATTTAACGGTATTTTTGGAAAAGAACTAATGGAAGATTATAGATTTGGAACTGAAGTTAGCGATAAAGTAAAATTAATTTCTGGTTTAAGAGGTATAATTCATTCAGATGAAGATTTAAATAAATACGATTTTTCAAATGAGGACATTAAAAAAATCAAAGAGAAATTAACATCTAAAGAACCTGATTGTTTTGTATTAGTTTTAGGATCCAAGAAAGAAGTGAACAAAGCAATGGATGTTCTTATCAAACGTGTAAAATTTGCTTTTAATGGAGTACCTCCCGAGACTAGAAAAGCTCTAGAAAATGGAAATACGGAATTTTTGAGAGAACTTCATGGAGGTGCTAGATTATATCCTGACACGGATTCAGAAGCCATTTTTAATTTCGAAGAAGAAATTAATGAGATTAGAAAAATACTCCCAGAATATCCATGGGAAACTATAAAAAAGTATTCTAAAAAATATAAAGCTGAAGAAAGACTGATAAAAGACCTAATTTTTACTGGTAAACTCAAGTTATTCGAAAATTTAATAGAATTATATCCTGATAATCCCTCATTAATCTTCACGACTCTATTAGAAACTACAACTGCCCTTAGAAGGGATGGGAAAAATGTTGAAAATCTAACTGACAATGATTTTCTTGAAATTTTTAACCTTTTAAAGAAAAAAGAAATTAGTAAGGAGGCAATTGAAGAATTAATGAAACTTAAAGCTGAGGCTCCTGAATATTCTATTGATCAAATTAAAAAGAAACTAAAAATTGAGAGTATTTCTGAAAAAGATCTTAAACAAATAATAGTCGAGATTGTTAACCTCGAGAGTAACTCTAATCTGATAAAAGAAAAAGATATGAGAGCAAAAGGACCTTTGATGGGAGAAGTTATGAAAAAAGTTCGCGGAAAAATTGATGGTGCTATTGTTTCTAAGGAATTAGAAAATGTTATAAAAGAAAAAATAAAGGAGTTGAAATAAATGGACGAAAAATTAAGAGGATATAGAGAAGAAGGTAAAAAACTGTTAGAAAAGAATAATCTTGAAATTTGGGATATTGTTCAAATAAAAACAGAAAAGACTAATTATAAAGGGATTATTCTGCCCAGAAATGAATATTCTTCTCCGAATTTCATAAATATTAAATTAGAAAATAATTATAATGTGGGAATAAAGGTTTCTGAAATACAAAAAATCACAAAGATTGGAAAAAGAGAAGCATCTTATAAAATTCCAGAGAAAGAATTTCCAATAAATAAAAACCTTCCAAATTTGAAATTATTTGGCACCGGTGGTACAATTGCATCAAGATTAGATTATACCACGGGAGCTGTAATTCCTTCATTCACACCCGGAGAATTATACAGTGCAGTCCCAGAATTGGCTGAAATATGTAATCTTGACTGTGAAATTGTTTTTGAAATCCTATCAGAAAATATGAAGCCAGAATATTGGCAAAAATTAGCTGAAAAAGTTACAGAGTCAGCAAATTCAGGAATTGATGGTATTATGATTGGTCATGGAACAGATACAATGTCATATACTAGTGCTGCTCTTTCTTTCATGATAAAAGATCTTTCAATCCCAGTAGTTTTAGTCGGGAGCCAAAGAAGTTCCGATAGACCCTCTTCAGATGCTGCTTTAAATTTAATTAATGGAGCAGTTGTAGCAAGTTCAGATATCGCTGAAGTAGTAGTTGCTATGCTAGGATCGCCTTCTCATGATTATGGATTAATACATAGAGGAACGTTAGTGAGAAAGATGCATTCTTCGATTAGAAATACCTTTAGAACTATAAATAATATCCCACTAGGAATGATTCAAAATAGAAAAATCAAAATGTTTACTAAGAACTATAATAAAAAATCAAAATTAGAAACTACAGCATTAACAAATTTTGAAAAAAAAATTGGGTTAATATATTCCTACCCCGGGACAGATAATGAGCTTATTAATTTTTACATTGATAATGGATATAGAGGAATTGTAATTGCGGGAACTGGATTAGGACACGTATCCACTACTATTTATGATTCTATAGAAAGAGCCATTCAAGAAGATCTGACTATTATTATGACTACGCAAACTCTGCATGGATTTGTTGGCATGAATGTATATTCAACTGGAAGAGAATTGTTAAATATGGGTATCATCCCTGGAAGAAATTTGTTACCAGAAGTAGCATACGTAAAACTTGGTTGGGTATTAGGACAAACTAGCAACCCAGAAGAGATTAAAAGTCTGTTATTGCAAAATATCGCAGGTGAATTTATAGAAAGAGAAATTCCAATAGCTTTTAATTATAATATTGACGAATTATTGAGATTTGG
>JAEOTH010000099.1 GCA_016839915.1 Promethearchaeota archaeon | reverse complement strand
CTCAGCAGTATGCCATAATTTTTTAGCATAATCCTCATTATAAGATTCTTCAGAAGATTCTTTTGGTTGTTTATTAATAAAGTATTTCCCAGTTATACCTTCTACTTCTGGAGAAGATGCTAAATATATCGAAGTCTGAGCTCCTTCTTCCGGACTTTTGAAAAAAGCCCTTGCAAACCATTGGCTAAATTTAGATTGATCTCGACCAAGATTAGAATTAACTACACCAGGATGAACAGCATTGGCAGTCACTCCAGTCCTTTCTAATTTCCTACTTAATTCATAGGTAAATAATACCTCTGCCAATTTTGAAACACCATATACAGTAAATAATCGATATTTCTTATTTTCGCTCTGAAGATCATCAAAATCAATTTTTGCTCGTTTATGTGCTGCTGAGGCAACATTGATGATACGGCTTGGAGCACTGTTTTTTAAAACATCAAGCAATAAATTCGTTAAAAAGAATGGTGCGAGAAAATGTATAGCAAAATTCATTTCAATTCCATCAACAGATAATACCCGCTTTTTAAGCATAACACCAGCATTATTTATTAATACATTTAGATTTTGATACTTTCTTTTAAATTCATCGACAAGATTCCTAATTTGCTCTTGTGAGGATAAATCACAGAGTAGCAAATCAATATTTTTATTTCCTGTTTGATTTACAATTTCTTCCCTAACTTTTTCTCCGGTATCTTTATTGCGACAAACCATAATCACTGTGGCATCTAGTTTTGCCAAACCTATAGCTGTTGCCTTACCTATACCTGAGTTTGCTCCTGTTATCATACAAATTTTTCCTTCCATACTCATATTCTATAATACCGTCAAATTAATAATATTTACATTACATGTATGCAATTTTTCTGACTAATTAAATGATCTTCTTATATTCATTCATATTTTATTATAATATCACTTATATATATTAAATAAAAAACTGATTATTATCTATTGTTATATTGAATGAAATCTATAAATGGAAATTAAAAGATACTGTTATTATTGATATCTTTTTTATTATATCCTTTATTGGGATTATAATTTTACTCGGTATTATATCAATTATATATTTAATGATTTTCATTTTGTTTTATATTATAATGAATCTACTAATAGCAGTAATTTGTTATGATTGTCCTCATCAAGGGCATTTTTGTCCTGGTCTAAGTCAATTATTATTCGGTTCTTTTTTATCAAAAAAGATCATCAAAAAAGAAGTGATAAGCCGAAAAATGATGAGAATTACTTTAATCTTTTACGCGTTAATAGGAATGGGTAACTTTATTTTTGCTTTTATTGTAATAATAATTACATTATGGACAACCTTATGGTGGATTACATTGATTCCTCCATTATTTTTCCTAATATATGCGACAATAGCATGGCCAATTCTGTGTCCGAAATGTACTAATAAAGAGAATTGTCCAGTAAGAAATTTTAAAAAATATTTTTAATCCGTAGTAAAAATTATAATCGATGTAGATGAAATCTATTTGTAAAATTTTTCTGAGATATTAAATTATGTTATTATTTTTCAAAAGGAAAGACAGGATACTTCATACCTTTTCATAAAATATATTTTTAATCTAATTTTTTCTTAATTACTTATTACATTATTATAATTAGGAGTAATGGGGATTTTGGAAGTAAAAAAAGGAATGAGCAATAGAGAAATTGAAGATTATGCAAATTATGTTATTAGTCAGATGAGTTTAGAAGAAAAAGTTAAACAAATGATTGGAAATGGAATAAATATAAAAGTATTATTTGATGGTGGATTTGGAAAACGAGTGTATGATGCGGTGGGTTCTGAAAAATATAACATCCCTTCATTTAAATTTACGGATGGACCTCGAGGTGTTATTATTCCTGGTTCTACTTGTTTTCCTGTATCAATGGCTCGTGGGGCATCCTGGGATATAGTTTTAGAAGAAAGAATCGGTGATGTTATAGGTAAAGAAGTTAGAGCACATGGTGGTAATCTTTTTGGAGGTGTTTGTATTAATAATTTACGACACCCTTCATGGGGTAGAGCTCAAGAAACATATGGTGAAGATACATTTTTATTAGGTGAATTTGGTGCAGCATTGACTCGTGGAGTACAAAAACATAATGTTATGGCAACTGCTAAACATTTTTGTGCAAATAGTATTGAAAAATCTCGATTTAAAGTGAATGTGAAAATGGATGAACGTACTCTTCGAGAGGTTTATCTTCCTCACTTTAAGCGTTGCGTTGATGAAGGGTGCGCTACTATAATGAGTGCTTATAATAAATTACGCGGTAAGTATTGTGGCCATAATGATTATCTTTTGCGGGATATTTTAAAGGGAGAGTGGAATTTTAAAGGATTTGTTCATTCTGATTGGATGCATGGCGTAAAAGACACTGTAGGGGGAATAACAGGAGGATTGGATGTGGAAATGCCCCGAGCAAAATATTATAAATATAAGAAAATTGGAACCGCTCTACAAGAGGGTAAAATTTCAGAATCTATGATTGATGAGACTGTAAAGCGCGTTATTCGAACAATTCTTCGCTATACTACGAAAGAAGACCCTCAGATTTATGAAGTTAATTTAATTGGATGTAAAGAACATCACAAGGTTGCGTTGGAAGCAGCTGAAAAAAGTATGGTGCTTTTAAAAAACGAAAAAGAGACTTTACCATTGAATAAAAATAAAATTACAAAATTGGGAATCTTTGGAAGATTAGCAAGAATTAGAAATACTGGTGATCATGGTAGTAGTGGTGTAAAAACCAAAAAAAGCATTACTCCATTGAAAGGGATAAAAAAGTTCTTAGGAGATTCTATTGAAGTACTTTATAATGATGGGCGAGATAAAAAGAGTGTGAAGGCATTAGCTAAAGAAGTAGATGCCGCTATTGTTATTGTTGGATTAACTTATAAGGATGAAGGAGAATATATTATTGAATTAAGAACTGGAGGAGATAGAGAGAATTTATCATTACATAATGATCATATAGAATTAATTGAATTAGTTGCATCAGAGAATCAAAATTGTATTGTTGTCTTAATTGGAGGAAGTGCTATTACTATGGAAGAATGGAAAGACCAAGTTCCTTCGATACTAATGGCTTGGTATTCAGGCGTAGAAGGAGGAAAAGCATTAGCAAAAATAATTTTTGGTGATGTCAATCCAAGCGGAAAGTTACCTTTCACAATTCCTAAAGATCCTAATGATTTGCCATTTTTTGATACTAGTGTTAATGAAATAGAATATGGATATTATCATGGATATACTCTTTTTGACAAAAAAGGATTAGAGCCAGCATTTCCATTTGGTTTTGGTTTAAGTTACACTAAATTTGAATTTCATAATATAAGTGTTAACGTAAAGGATGAAAAAGTTATTGCTACTGTAGATGTAAAAAACACTGGAAGTGTACCAGGAGATGAGGTTGTTCAACTATATATAGGATTTAATGACTCTGAAATCGAGCGTCCTGCAAAACTCTTAAAAGGTTTCTCACGTGTTCATTTACAGCCAAATGAAGTGAAAAATGTGGAAATTGAAGTACCAATAAAAAATATTGCTTGGTATAATCCCGAATCAAAGTCTTGGGAGATTGAAAAAATGATTTATAACCTTTATATCGGTCCATCATCAAGAGAAGGAGATCTTTTATCTACTCAATTTAATTTGAATTAAAAATAAAGAGATTTACCTTTGATTTTTCAATCATTTCATTTTTGCCTAAATAATTACTTTGAAAATTAGTTACGTAATATTCTTAATTTCCTTACATAAATGTATAGTCAAAAACAAAAAAATAAGAGGGAAAATGATTGTAAAAACTTATACATCTCATATTTTACATTTAATTATAAATTCTATTATTCAAAATGAAATCTCACAAATTATGTTTTCTTGTATTGGGATTTCTATTTTTGGGATTAATTATATTTTCTTCAGTAGAGATCACTTCAAGAAATCTTGATGTTAATAGTAGTACCTTGAAACTCTCGGCTCCACAGTCTGAAATCATAGAAATTTGGAACTATACTTATGGTGGTGAATACATAGATACTGCTCAATCTATTATTAAATGTAGTTTAGGGGGGTATGCCATAACAGGATGGACAAATAGTTCAGGTGCAGGTGACTATGACATTTGGCTGGTAAGAATTGATAATAGTGGAAACCTGATCTGGAACTATACTTATGGGGGTGTAGGGGAAGATAAAGGTTTTCAAGTAATTGAATCTAGTTCTGGCGGATTTGCAATTGTGGCAACTTACTATAATACTACAGCACTTCATAATAACGATGATTTATATATAATTCGATTAGCTTACAATGGTAATATAATTTGGAACAAAACATATAGCGGTCCAGACCAAAATGCAACTAGTATCGTAAGCGATTTAGGACGTTCAATTGTGGAATGTCCAAATGGAGATTTTGTTGTTGCAGGAGCCACAAGAAATAGTGCTGTGGAATTGAACAATGGTGATATTTGGCTCTTACGTATATCATCTATTGGAAATAAACTTTGGGAAAAAAGGTATCACAATAGAATTACTGACCGCTGCTATGAGCCTCATTCATTAGTTCGATGCCAAGATGGCGGTTTTGCAATTGCGGGTTACACTTATAATAACACACATTCAAATGATATATGGCTTATACGAACTAATAATTATGGAGATCCAATATGGAATAAAACAATTGGTACTTCTGTTTATGATAGACCTGAAGGTATTGTTGAATGCAATAATGGGGGGTTTGGGATAATTGCTAATTCTAAGAATTTTGGTCAAGGATTAAATGATGCATGGGTTATCAGAACAGATCTAGGAGGAAATCAAATATGGAACCAGTCTTTTGGGAGTACTAGTGAAGATGGAGGTGGTCAAATATTAGAAATGTCTGATGGCGGTTTTGCAGTAGTAGGGACTACTCATAGTTTTGGTATAGGAAATGGTGATTTATGGCTATTGCGTATGGATCGGAATGGAACCTTAGTTTGGAATCATACCATAGGAGATCCTTATGGAAATGGTGGAGCTTCATTTGTATATGAAAGTAATAATACTTTCATATGTGCAGGTTCAACACTTCGAATCGGGGATCCATTTCAGGATATGTGGGTGGTAAAAGTCCATATTAATATTTTGTCTCCCACAAACGGCACTCCTAATGGGAATAACATATATTTTTGGATTATATTAATCGCAATCTTGGCTGTATCAATTGTTTCAGGGATAATCATTTGGAAGCATATTAGTAAAAAATCGAAGACTGAGGAATATAGAGAAGAATATGAATAAATTATAAATAAATATGAAAAATTGGACTCTATAAGAATTAAATAAAAAGCATAGAAATCTACATTATTATACTCAATAATACGAATGATCAAGATGAATAAATATAGACATGAAGGCCATGAAAGAGAGATACCGCACGGACATATTTATCATGCCATAATGCCGATAGTTTTCTTTATTATTTGGTTTTTAGACTCAAATATATTTAGAATTTCTACTTTCTTAAATGATTTTGTACCTTTTTCATTTCGCACATTTTTATTTATATTAGTTCTTGGTATTGCTCTTATTTTCATTATGCTTTCTCATCGTACTATATTTAGTACACATCAACCTTCGGATACGTTGATTACTACAGGGATTCTTGGCTATGTGAGAAATCCAATGTATTTTGGAATATTGTTAATATATGTAGCATTTTTATTTTTGTCAATTTCTTTAATGAGTATAGGATTCTTCATCATAGTTTTCCTGGTTTATAATTGGATGGTAAATTTCGAGGAAAATCTTCTTGAAAAAATGTTTAGAGATGAATATATAAGTTATAAAAAGAAAGTATCTAAATGGGTTCCAAATCCATTTAAAAAATCTCATGTAAATATTAAATAACTTTCGAAATAATTTTTATTGATTTAAAGCTTTTTTCAATATTTTTATATTTGATTCTGGATAGTATTGAGAATATTTCAATAGTTTTTCCTCAGATACTCCTTTTAGTAATCTAGATAATTCAATTAATATCTTATTTTCATTAATATGATTAGATTGCCATAAATAAAGTAAATCTAAAATTGTTTTTTCATGATCAGAGTATCTAATTTTATTTTGCACTATGCCAAAATTAAAAAGAGTATTTTTGAATCTTAAAAATCTAAATTTTTTCCCTAAAATCTTTATCGGCTTTTCCTTTAAAATATGATCATTAACTAAGTAGAGAAATCCATCATGGTGATCGTGGTTAATCTCATTTATATTTAATGCTGTGTAAAGCCCAAAATACCAATTATCTATTCTTTTTACATTTAAACTTTTTGCTACAAGTTCTAATATCGTGTATTTCAATTTATTTTTATTTTTTTCGTTAAGGGTTTTCAAATAATAAATATCATCAATAATTTGAACTAAATGCCCACGCGAAATAAGATAATCCATTGTTCGCTTATAATCGACATATAAATCATCACAATGGTTTTTAACTTCTTCAGAAGTATAAAATTCTTTATTCTCTGTGCTTAAATTATTTAGAATACGATTCATAGAGAGAGCTCAAAACTAATTTGAATTTTAGAAAGGATAAAAATTTACTAATTATTTTTACTCAAATATAATTAATTTAACATAGCTTTTTATCTTTTTGATGATCTTTTTGATGTGAAAATCATAGAAAAAAATCAAGGTAAAGCTTAGAATTTGGATCGACTGAATATTTCTCTAATTCAGTTATCCCATTATCAATTAGAATATCCTCATCAATGAAAAAGTTGCCTGTGCATTCTCTACTTGGTTTATTAAGAATTAGATAAGCTGCATCTGCCACAATTTCTGGTTTTCTTGAATGTTTAACAGTAGATTCTCCACCTAATAAATTTTTCACAGCCGCAGTAGCTATAGGTGTTTTTGGCCATAATGCATTAACCGCAATTCCTTCTTTTTTAAATTCTTCTGACATACCTAAAACACACATACTCATACCATATTTAGCCATTGTGTAAGCTAGATTATTTTTGAACCATTTAGGATCTAAATTTAAAGGGGGAGCTAAATTTAGGATATGCGGATTCTCTGCTTTCTTTAAGTATGGAAGGCATAGTTTAGAACATAAAAATGTTCCACGAACATTAACATGAAATAGAAGATCATACCGATTCATTGGAATTGCTAAAGTTGGGGATAAGTTTATCGCGCTAGCATTGTTAATAAGAATATCTATTCCACCGAATTCCTCAACTGTAGCATTAACAGCAGTTTGAACTTGATTTTCAAACCTTATATCTGTTATACAAGGGATTGCATTACTTCCAGCAGATTTAATATCTTCTACAGCAGTATATACAGTTCCAGGTAAATTTGGATGAGGTTCTTTAGTTTTAGCTACGACTGCAATATTTGCTCCATCTATAGCTGCTCTTAAAGCAATAGCTTTTCCAATTCCTCTACTAGCTCCTGTGATAAAGAGTGTTTTTCCTTTTAGAGTTGTCAATTAAAACATCTCGAATTGGTTTCTATTTTTTCATTATTTTGATTTCCTTAATTTCAAACAATCTTTATAGTTTATAGTAATAATTCATAAGAAAATCCTTTAAACATCATTTAAGAATAATTAAATTATAATCATGGCAGATTTCAATCCAAATAAAATTCATGTTGCTTATAAAAGCCCCGTAGAGGAGAAGAGATTTGCATTACCACGCAAGTATACCCTAACTCATTCTGATTCAACAGGTGATCTTTTCTTGACAATAAGCCAAGAATATGATCATAAACAAATATCAAGTCTTTATACACGATTTATGAGAGACGAAGTATTAGCTGAATGGCAACAGAAAAATCAGTATTATGAACTTCATTTATTTGTCCATGTTAGTGGTGGGTTTAATTTTGGATGGGCAGGATTAAGAGACAAGATTTTTAGACAGCATTTACCACTTGTATTTCAAACGATTGTATATGGAGATAAAACACTATTTGAAGAATTTCCAGAATTCAATGATTCGCAGATTCTGGTTCACTTTCAATCTAAAAATAAAAAATACAATAAAATTGAAAATTTTGGGAAAATAAAAGATATCCATTATTAATAAATATAAAACTCTTTATCCCTTAGAATTAATTTCTATAATTGGATTACTTATTTTGAGTAATAAAATATTAGCAATATTTTGAAAAGTGATAATTTTCATAAATTAATAATATGAATGAAATTAGTAAATTAGTAGAAACTGGATATAATAAAATCGCACAAGATTATTATAATTATCGTAATATAAATAAATTTAATGGCGAATTAGAGAAATTTGCTTCTCTACTTCCAAAAAAGGCACATATTTTAGACGCAGGATGTGGAGCAGGAATTCCTACCGCTAATTTTTTAATAAAAAAAGGGATTAAAGTAACTGGTATTGATATATCTGATACAATGCTTAGTCTTGCCAAAGAAAATGTACCAGAGGCTAATTTCATTAAAATGGATTTAAATGAAATTAATTTTAATCAAAATACTTTTGATGGAATTATATCTGTTTACACCTTGTTTCATATCTCTAAAAAAAGTCATATCTCAATCTTCAGAAAGTTTTATGAAATTTTAAAACCTAAAGGTATTTTATTGATTAATACTGGTATCTCAGAATCAGAAGGAACAAGTAATTTTTTTAATGTTCCAATGTTTTGGAGTAATTATAATCCAAAAAATACCTTAGAACTTGTAATTAAAGCTGGATTTTCAATTCTCTCTGAAGGAATATTAGAACGAGGCGGAGAATATCAATATTGGATTTACGCTATAAAAAATTAGTTCTATCATGAAGAAATTGCAATTTAGCCCAGCGGAAAGGGTAATATTGTTAACAGGATTTTTATTAATAATCTTATCATTTATTAGTGAATTTCATTTTCATTATATACAAGGATTTAGGCCTGAATTAGTAGATGCAGAGATTTTTTGGAGAGCTGAAGCTACAGAGGTCTTCAATTCCATGATTTTTCTTATTTTGGGCATAATTCTAGTTATTATTGCTTTCAAATTTTCAAAAAAAAGAGTATCAGAAAAGTCTTAGAGTTTTAAAAAATTTCTCTCCAAAAACATTTATATATTAAACCAAACTAAATTCAATAGGAAGAAGCGACATTATTGTTAAGAATGAGGTGCTAAAATAATGATGTACAACAACCCAGATGATCCTATCTCTGAATATGAAGATACAATTAATAAGTTAACAGAACAAATTACCGAATTATTTTCTAAAATTCATTTTTACCAAGCACTTGTTGCCGAAAAGGACCTTCAAATAACTCAACTTACTAATGAAAATCATAAACTAAGAGCGCAAATTCAAAACATTTCAATAGATTTAAAACCACCTCCACATCCTAGTACCCAACCCTATACACCTCCTCCAGCCCCCATTGATCAACCATATACTCCTCCACCTCAACCTACGTCACAACCATCCTCTTCAACAGGTTTCTTAGAGGAACCAACTACAACTTACACCGCAAGTACAGATCCAAGAATTAATAAAAGAGTATGTCCGAATTGTGGAGCGATGGGTTTTGCAATAAGAGAAGTTGATGATAAATCCAATGTGATTAGCTATATACCAAGACGTATCTATGCAAAAAAGAAAAGCTGCACGAAGTGTAGATATGAATGGTAAATTATTTCTTGAGAAAAGGACTTAAATTTCGAGCAAGAACTTCATAATAATTAACCAAATCGAAACCCTCTATTTTCTCTCTAGTTTTTATTGGGAGATCATCATAATTCTTCCCATTTAATATCATTATTGTTTCCTCCTCAGTAAATTCAGGTCCTGGTTCGATCCAATTTATTACTTTTTTATTAGCAGGGCACACTTTCTGACAATGAAGACAACCAACTAGACAATTATGTCCTTTGGGATCGATCCATTCTGGAAATGGAATATCACCTGGATGCTCATTATGGAATGTAATACAACGTTCAGCATGTAAAAGAAAACGATCAGTTGGGATTGCTCCTGTTGGGCATTTTCGAGTACATGCTGAGCATTCCATACACAAATCCATCATTTGTAATTCTTGCCAATTATCCTCATCAGTAGAAAAATCTGAATATAATGTTGTCAAGCGATGAAAACTACCCATTCCAGACACATAAGTGATGTTATTTCTACCATACTCTGCCAAACCACTACGTACTGCCAGATTTTTTTGAGGAAGCATTGCATATGCTACATTATATCCATTAGGTTTTAAAATCTCAGAAAGAAATTCTATCATCTGGTCAATTAATTTACGGCCATATAAATATGTGGGAGGTATTAGCAGTGGGATCATTTCATTCTTCCAGTGAAAGATAGCTTTAAATTGAGGCTGAGGTACTGAGATAATAAAAAGAGAATTTATTTCAGGAAAATCCACATTTGGCTCAAACTCGAAATAGGATCTATATTCTTCATAAAATTCTGGATCCAAAAACTTTTGATCATGATGTTTTGTAACACCTTGACGTAAAGCGGGAATATGCTTTCCAGAAACAATTTTTCCTTTATATCCTTTCTCTTCTAGACTATTATAAAAGTTCTGAACAATTTTATTTGTATTAATCATAATTATTATTCCTTTGAAATATTCCAATAGAATATAAACTTAATTCTTGGTAACCATAATATTTCAGATATTGTAGTTTTAATTTTTAGTTTTATTCTTTAGAATATAAGGACACATCCAGAATAACACACACCCAGAATAATAAAATGGGGGTTTTTTATTTCATCACTTTTGGTGCTATTACTGAATTAGGCATAACTACTTTCTGAAGCATTTTAAATGCTTTTCTAGAAGTCGAGAAAGTTTTAGCATTATGCTTTTTGATTATATCCTTAATTTCCTCATCAAAAATTCTTACAAACACTTCAATATGGGGATATCGCAAATTGAATTTAGAGGTGAGATAAATAGATTCATCAAATTCAGATTCCTGCTTCCAGCAAATAAATACTTGAGTCACTTCTTCTAAGTTCACATGAGCTCGTAAATCACTTAAAAAGCAGGCAAATTCATTACAAATGTGTAATTGTTTATTCACTACAAATTCTATACCATCATGAATATCATCAAAAAGATATACTTCTCGGTCTGGTTGTTGAGAAATATGATATGCGATTCGATGTGTTAAAGTGTCTCTTCCAATTACAATTGCGGATCCAGTTTTATTCTTGGTCCATTCCTGAACATTCTGCATAGCCCATTTAGAAGTCGAAAAGGAATATGCATTTAGTGGTGGTTCTTTAAGATATTCTAACACGTGATCCTCAAATGCCCGAACATAAATGTTGCAATCTGCATTCATTTTGCGAATTTTTTCAGTACAAATTATAGCAACTCTAACATCATTGATATTAATAAAAACCTCATTTGCACGTTTTACATTTGCCAGTTCTAGGTTTGTTGTCTCAGTAGCATCACCAATTATTATTGGATGCCCTGCATTAAGTAAATCCTCTACAAGTTCTTCATTATCTTCAATAAGACAGAATTGTTCTTTATGATTAATACAATATTCTATTATTCTCTCAGATAAATGATGATAACCAATAATTACAGCATGATTTCGTTTATGAGAAGCAATGATTCTACTAGTAATAACAGGATTATATTTTTCAAACAATTCTCCCATGATGAATCCAAAAAAAATCACTTCTAACAAAATTGGCCATACTACAGCATAAAACTGACCAAAATCTCCCGCATCTGAGGGGATGTTCACGGTTATGGAAAATAAGATTATTTGGCCTAAACTATATTCAGGTTCAGTGATAAGAAAGAAAAAAAAACCGGCGAACCAAAACAGAAAGAAAAAGATAAACTGTAATTTGTATTGCTTAAGTTTAAGATGGATTGCAATAAATGTGTTTAGTAGTGTCATAACATAAGATAAAACACTCCAGTATAAAAAAAATTTGATTTATTAATTTTATGATATGGGTTTCTTTTTTGTCAATTGGGGAACGTTGTACCTAATTTCTTTTTATAGCAATCGTGTTTTTATAATTACTCATTATTATCATCTATTTTTTTTTTTGAGAAAATTAGTTGATGTAATACAATTTTTCAAATTTAAGGTTAATCTTTTTATAATTTTTTGTCAATTGGGAATATTTGTACCTTATTTCTTTTTATATCAATCGAATTTTGTTTAACCACACACTTTTTTTATGGTGTTAAAAAATGAGAAAAAAACAAATTGTAGTATTAACAATATTCATAACGATTCTAAGTGTTTCTAGTGCTTCGATGATATTATCGATGTTGTTCACATATAGCGAACCAGAAATTCGAGAATACGTGGGTATTGATGGAACATCCTTATTAAAAAATAAAAAACCTTATTCTTCTAGTATACTTCATTCTTCTAGTATGCTTCCAACTTTTGGTATTGGAGATCCATGGGTTGTCACTGTGAGTGATGATTTTACAGGAGAGATGTATGATCAAGAATTTGAAATGGTTTTGGAAGGGGAAAAATGTAATTTTTGGATCGGATTAAGTGATGAAGAATATGATGGATTCTCCGATGAATATGTCGCAAATGGCGAAGGTTTTGAGGATGATGTCTGGTATTTTGCTTATCCTTGGAGCTCTGAAGGAATAGCCGCAAAAAGAGCACACGCTCCTGATCCTGATGAAGATGGATATTATTTGCCAGAAGGGTATCGTGATTGGATAACTGGAGAAGATTTATTAGAGATGAGAGAAGAATTCGATAACAATATT
>JAEOTH010000220.1 GCA_016839915.1 Promethearchaeota archaeon | reverse complement strand
TAGATTTAAAGGAATAATATAAAAAGCAAACTTCTGCGATAACGTTTCTCTTCTCTTCCAAATCAAATAAATACCTATAATAAAGGGAGTTATGTGAATATAATCATAATATAGAAATAAGAAAAAGAATTCATAAACTATTATTATTCCGAGAGGTACAATTGAATAAATCAAGAAATTATTAATATAAGGATTATCATGATAAATAAGCCACACTATTGAAAGTGAAAAATACCATTGACTTATTGTGAATATGACTAAATTTGTGCCGGGATCTCCATGCTGCTTAGGACCATAAAGATATGTATCTAAGGGTTGCCATGAAAAAGGAATTAGAAATTGAAATATCAGTGAAATTATTGCAGCAATAATAATTTGAATAAATGTGATTTTTTTTAGATTGAGTTTATTCAATTTGAATTTAGATTTTCTCATTTAAAAACAATCCAAAAGATGTTTTATTTTTTAGAATGTTGTTAGGTTTATGATTCTTAACAAATGAAAAATTTTTATTTAAATTCTCGAAACGTAAATTCAAAGTACGCCTCAGGTCGTATTCATAAGCCACGGGATTTTAGGTATCCTTATATACTAAATTATCTATACAATAATTAGTTAGGTTAAAATAAAATTAAAATCCGTTTTTCTTAATATTGACGATGAATGACTCAGAGAAAATTGACCAATTATTAGGTTGGTACGGTATAAAGAGAAAATACATCTCAGGGATAATTTTAACTATAATTGGAACTTTTACCTTGACAGTGGGTTTAATTGTGGTATACTATCTCTTTCCAGATGGAATTATTTACCACTATCACGTTATAGTTTATAATGGACCTTTAATTAAGTTGTATGTGGAGTTTACAATGTTAAGTATAGGTGGATTACTTTTTTTGATTGGATCACCATTATTAATAATTAACACTATAAAGAAGAAAAAGCTCTAAAAATCAAAATATCAATTTTTCGCTTATTCGTCGCAATCATAATTGTAATGAAAGTACGGGAAATTTAGGAGAGAGGGTAAGAGGTTTTATGGCGAGTATCGTCAATCCTTAGCAGACTTTAATATGTATGAAACAGATAAAATATTGCAGAGATTTATGAAATTCTTAGGGAGTGAATTTAACTAATGAGTGAAGGAGAAAAGTTAAAATGAACTTCTAACTCTTTCAGTCATTTGATTATTTTCTAAGATACCTACTTTCTATTTTGCAAGCGTTTTGGCAAATATTTTTGCTTCTGATGCATATTCAATCCATTTATCTGAATCCTCAATTGGGATAATTACCCACTCTTTCATAATTCTTCCATTTCCGGGATCGTACGGTAATCCTTCTCCGGAACTAATTAGCTTCTCAACCCGTTCTTTCGGTAATTTCACAACATAATTACCCTTGCTCAGCATAACAAACATTTTTTTCATTATTTTTAAGGATTCCCCTTGTTTCTGAACATCACCCGTTTTGAGAAAGTGTGCTTTGACTTTCGACCAAATATCTTCTGATGTCATTTTAATCTATTACAAGAAATATTTTCCCCTTATTTCAATTTTTCCTTTAGCATTCGGTGAGATTAAAAAGTATATTTTCCAAGAAATTGACATAAATATTAAATATAGATTTATCTAGATTGATCATATTTAAAATCATTTTAAGGCGAAAAAAAATGAAAAGAAACAATTTTAAAATTATAATTATTGTGGTTATATCAATGCTTTTCTCTACTGTTTTTTTGACACTTACTACTTATAAATCTTCAGATAATCAGTTTTGGGAAGAAGATTCGATATATAGGGGAAAAATATCAGGATTAACTATTGCAAACGGAGATTCAAATAATGGAATTGCCATATGTATTGCTAACGGTGATCAAAGCATCCCTCAAATTTGTACTGATGGAGTAGGAGGTGTTATTATCACCTGGAGAGATCTAAGAAATGAAACATCTGACTATGATATCTATGCTCAAAGAATTGATTCAAGTGGAAACGCACAATGGATCTCTAATGGAATTGCCGTATGTTCAGTAAATGAAAGCCAATATGATCCTGAAATCTGTTCTGATGGAGTAGGAGGTGCGATCATTACATGGATAGATGGAAGAAGCGAAGCGACAGGTGAGAATATTTATTCTCAGAAAATTGATTCGAATGGAAATATACAATGGATCCCTAATGGAGTAGCTATATGTACAGAAGACGGTAGCCAAACTAACCCTCACATTTGTCCTGATGGGCAAGGAGGTGCGATCATTACATGGTATGATAGAAGACCGGGAGCATCAGAATATGATATCTACGCGCAAAGAATTAATTCCAATGGAAATGTGCTGTGGACACCTAATGGAACAGAAATATGTACTGCAAACAATTTTCAGAGAAAAATTCAGATTTGTAGCAATGAATCAGGAGGAGCTATCATTACATGGCAAGATGAGAGAGTTGGGGCTGATATTTATGCTCAAAATATCAATATAAATGGAGACGTACAATGGATGGATAATGGTACAGCTATATGCGATGCAGGCGGTTTCCAATATGATCCTCAAATTTGTACTGATGGAGTAGGAGGTGTT
>JAEOTH010000098.1 GCA_016839915.1 Promethearchaeota archaeon | reverse complement strand
TCACACGGGGTTTTAAAAAACTAGTTTTTTAAACTGATAGCTTTTTATATCCTCCAGATCAAGTGTGTGTAATCCAAGTTAATTAATATCGATCTTTCTAAATAAATTTATCTTATTTGACAATAATATAAAAATTACGAATAGCCTATATTTGGCTTGTATGGTTATTAAAAGCATTTAAATGTAGAAAAATCACAAAAATTTTTTAGAAAGATAAAATTATATAGATTAGAAAAAAACCTATTGCAGCCCAGTGGTGTAGAGGTCAAGCATCGGGGGCCCTGATAAGTCTTTTTATCTAAGACCTTGGAGATACCCCTGGACCACGGTTCGAATCCGTGCTGGGCTATTTCTTTTTTTTTATTAACTTATTTATTATTCAAACACTAAAAATTATTTGAGATAATTTTTATATAGCTAAATAGAAATTTATCGTTCAATCTATTGGACATTAATTAGCATGAGATAGAGATTCAGATGGACGAAAATTCAAAAAATGTTTCCATTATAATAAGTTTTTTAATACTCACAATCATATTTACATTTTGGGGATTATTTTCTCCACCAGTAGTTCTTTATATTTGGCAACCCAAAGTGCACCCAGGCAGAGCATTTATTCCAGTTGTACTTTATATTTATGCTACAGCCTTTTTTATAGCATTTATTGTTTCACTAATCATACTCCGAGAAAGATGATTCCTATAAAAAAATTTTAGTTGTAGGATGATTGTCCCTGCAAGGGATTCGGCTATTCCCTTTTTTTTTTGATTTTTTTCTTATCAAATCAAACACTAGAAATCTTTGGGGATAATTTTTAAATAGATATCTCAGTATTCATCTACTAATTCAAAATTCAAATATCAAAGCATTGAGATTCAAATGAAAAACAAGACTCTTAAAAGGTTTTTATTAACAATCGCAATCATCTCTGGATTATGTAGTTTCATACTCGCATTATTAGGAGGATTAAAGACATGAGGACCCCCAAATACGGTACTTTATATTCCAGCGCTTTTCTGGTTAATTATTGCAATTGGATTTTTTCTGTCATCTAGAGTAATTAGATCAGACGATTTACGAAAATAAAGCAAACCAAACTAAACCCAAGAAAAATGAGTCAAATAAGTAAAATCTGAGTTATTGGATGATTATCCCTGCTAGGGACTTGGGAATTTTTCTATTTTTATCCTGTACGCTTGATGATGTGGTATCCATACTTAGTTTTTACAGGTTGGGAAATCTCACCAATTCTTAATTTAGTACTTGCACTCCAAAATTCAGGTACCATATCGCCTTTAGCAAACTCACCAAGATTTCCCCCTCGTTTTTTACTTGAGCATGTGGAGAATTTACCTGCTAATTGCTCGAATTTCTCTCCTGCTTGTAGATCTTCATAAATCTCTTGAGCTTTACTATGCTTATCAACTAAAATGTGACTTGCTTTAATCTTGCCCCCGTGAATAGGAGCTCCTGCTTTTGTAGAACCTCCTCCTTTTGTTTTCTTTTGAAACTCTTTTCCATATTTATTTTTTCCCATAAATTCACTCTAATTTTGAAATAATTAAAATTAAATACTAATAATATCAGGTTTTTCGTAACTAAAAAAGTGACTTTAATTTATAATTAGGTACCTGAAATTCTTTATTTCTTCAATACTGTTTATTTCAACAACAAATTTCTGAAAATCTTGAAGTGCTCCGTCAAAAACCATGAATATAATACAATTTTGATTTACAAAATTTTGATTTTTACTAACGATTTGTTCTTTATACTCACTTTCAACTCTATTCAATTTCTTTTGAACATTAAATTCATTTGGAGCAACAATGATCATATTACCAGTTATGTTTTTAGTGAGAGGAATATATTCGCTCGAACCATCAAGAGTAGCAGATATATCTTCTGTTGACATTAGTCGTAATAGGGCATCTCTAATTAATTTAGACTTATTTTCATACTGATTTTTTGAAACAAGTTTATTTATGAACTTTTTTAAGCTTTCATTAAGACTAATGCTAATAATCGGCATAAGAAATGTATATCCTTTGTTTTTAATAATAAATATAGTTTTAAAAACTTATAAATCTTTTTTTAGGGAAAATAAGCTCACAATTTAATAGATCGCGCTATCACATTTCGAAAATTCTCAAGATCTACCACAAGTTTATCAGCGTCTTCATCCGTGATCTTATCATCTTTGCCATATTTATTCAAATTAGTTAACCAAAACTCCATTCTCCCTAAAATGGCTTCTTTATCTCCCATAATTTTCCTTACTCTAACAAAAGTATCATGCAACTTCGTTCTGATGTTTTGGGCTTTCCATTTTAGCATACAATAGTCTGACATCTCTGCAATATTTTGAGTAATAGCCATTATATCTATCGTTTTCTCACGCTCTTCGCTTTTAATCTTCCTAATTAAATTGATCTCTTCAAACAATAGCTCGATCACTTTAGCTAAAAATCCTGTCAGTTGACCGCTATGTGCTGTCCAAACTCTAACCTCTAATGACTGATTTACTTCAGAAACATAGATTCTTGTAACAACTCTGCCTCCTCCGACTTTCGCTTCTGAACAATGCCAGCTTTCTGCTTCATATTTTCCTTTCGCATCATTTCCTTCATGAGACGTCACTGTGCTAACTTCAAAACGTTTTATTGTTCTTACTGCAGCTCGAAAAGCAAGTCGCGGATCCAAATCAGCTATCAAAAATGCTCGAGCATCATTTGGAAGATCTGAAATCGTTAGTTGAACATCCTCGATTGTTGCTAAACATGAAACAACTAAGGGGCATTTAATTTGAACTTCGCGTTTTTTTATATGAATGGTCCTTTTTTCTCCCGAGGCTGTTTTGTAAATAACATCACCACCAATATTAGAGATTCCACATTCCTTTGGCTCTAAATAGAAATCAACACCCCGAGAATTTTGTGCTTCAATAACGGGGATATTAATGAGAGGATCCTTTGCTTTGTAACTAGTAGGAACATCTAATAGAACTTTTACTGAATTTATTGCCATATTACTTTTATTTCTTACAGCAACTTTAAAGTGTAACTGCCCACCAATAAAATCATAATCACGAACTACTTCTATTTTACCCCCATCTGAAGGTTCTTTTACAGTTGCTTTAGCACTTGATTTTGCCTCCATTGGTACGGAATAAGCCACAAATATTTTTTTTGCCATATCAATGTACCCATCAATATCTCCACGTGATATAATCTGTGCTAGGTTTTCTTCTATACTTGATTCAGTCACCCCTAATCTATTCGAAAGTTCTTTCAATGGCATGGTTCTATAAGCTCTCGCGATTTCTCTGATTTTCTTCTCCATGTGTTTATTAGTCATAAACTCTCTTCTTTGCGTAAAAATTCCTTTAATTTTACCTGTTTTTATCAACTCATGAAGGCTTTTTCTTGCTAATTCTACAGCAATTTTTAATTTTGAGGCGAGTTTTGAAAGTTCAAATAATCCAGTTTCTTTTGAATAGCTTTTAATATCCTTATAAATTTGGTTAGCAGTAATTACTTCATTTCCACGATCAGCGAAAAACCCATTAACAGCTTTAGTTCTCATTAAATTGACACAAAACGATTTAATAAGTTCTTTTGGGATAGTAAAAATATTGGCTAGGTCTTTTAGAGAAGCTCTTCCTTTACTATTAATCTCTTTAATAAGATTATCCAAGATGTACTTCTGAGTATAATAAATCTCTTTGTTTAATGAGAATGAACCTTTAATTTGATATTGATTAATTAGTTTATAAATGACTTTACGAGCAGTCTCAGCGCTCATATCAAGCATAACGCCCAGATCAGCTACATTTATTATACCTTCATCTTGAAATTTTGCTAATATTTTTTCGCGCATTTCAGAAGAAATATAGTAAAACATCTGGTTTTTTTGATCAATAATTCCATAGATTCTTTCTTCTTCAATATATTTATTAATAAATTTAATCATTTGTTCAGCGGAAATATTGAATGAATTCATAATTGTTGAAAAGTTTGAAATCGGAGCCATTTTTAATAAATCTAGAAAACATTTAGGACAAACTTCTTTCCCGATAATATGACGCAATTTTTTACTGCATAAGAGTAACCGATTACTTTTAATGAGATTATATCTTAATGCCTCTCTTGCTAATTTTTCCTTTGATGGAAAAAATAAACCTGGCGTTTTTAAATACGAATTCCATGCTTCTGGGCAATTGGAATTCGTACATTCTAAATAATATTGCCCTGATGACAATCTTTCTAATCTTAGAAGATGTTTGCATACGGGGCATTCACTATCTTCTACAACTGTACATTTGAAATTTCTTTCAATTGCTTTTACTTTTGAATAAATAAGATTATGTTTTCTGCATTCATGTATTTCAGTTGTAGCCATGTGATTAATGCAGAAGCTGGATTTACATTTCTCACATGTAAAATCGATTTTTTGGCTTTCACAAAATAAACAATTCATAATTTAAAATAAAATTATAATTTATGACTCTATATTATATTAAAAAAATTCGAACTTAATATCTTTTATATAGCCCAAATTTTATTGACATAATTCAATAACAAATGAATTTTGTCTAGGTTTTTAAATTTATTATTACATTCTATTAGAAAATTCTGAAATTAAGGAAATGTTACCTCCGGGAAAACAGGAATTCCAAGAAATGATAATATCATGACAACCGTATTGAATATGATTATAATTATTATCATGAGTATAAGTATCCAATTCTTATTAGATTCCTTTGATTTCATAATTTGAGATGTTCCATGTTTAGCTAAAGCTATTGGAAATAATCCGATAAACGTACCTAGTGAGAAATAAAACACCGTGAAAATCCCATCAATAAATCCTAATTCATAACTTAATGAAAAGGTTAGACATTGAGAATATATAAAAAATTCAAGGATACAAGGAGCAAATCCTGCGACGATCCCAAAGAGATATGGTGTCTTTTTCTTTTCCCAATTAAATTGAAAAATTTCATCTTTTCGTTTTGAATGAGGGCTATAACCTTTTCGAGTGATAAAGAACAATAAGATAATTCCGGCAAACATAGAGGTCAGCGAACCAAAAAAATTTATTGTGGTTGGTTCGATATCACTAATTCCAGGAATTAAAATCTGCGGAATAAAACTAAGTAAAATAGTCCCACTAGCAATTATTAAATTAGAAGACATTAATCCCAATCCATAAAAAATTAAAATGAATAGACTTTTTTTTGGTGTTTTTGAAATTCCAAACGACCAGAAAAAGAATATAGCTTTATCCTCACATGGAATTAAAGTATGTAGAATTCCTAAAAGGAATGCTGGTGCAAAAATTAATAATAATGGTGGGGGATAAAATTGTAACATCTTCCTTTTGATTCGTTGATTTGTCTAATAATTATTGGAATTTTCTATCTGTTAATATATTCTCTATTATTATATTTAGAATTACATTTTTTAAATATTTTTCAAAAACTTGAGAAAAAAATTCAATTCTATTGATTGATTGAATCTTTAGTTAAACAATATTTACTAACACCGTAAAAAATCAATAATAAAAATATTGTACTTACGAAATTAAAGGGAAAATAATCTTGTATAATAAACCAAATTCCCATAAATACCAAATCAAGGAAACTTAAAAAGAAAAAGCTTGGTTTAATAAATTTTTTTGTTATATTTGAATTCCTTGGAAAATTGAATATCATAATTATCAAAAGCGGGGTTAAAATTAAAAGATGGTGATCCCAAGAATCAAAATATCCAAGTAGCATAATTAAAATGCCAAATGTATAACCAAATATTAAAGAATAATTATTAAATCTTCTGATAAAATATATCAAAAATCCAGTTCCAGCAAAAATAAGAAGGATTATAATAAAAATAGGTAATTGAAAACTCTGTAATTGAGTTTGTGAAAAACCAATAAATACTAATAGGTTTTGAATGAGCTTTGTGATACTAAATGAATGATTTTTGAGTATAGTTTCTTCTCCAGTAATGTTTACATTTAAAAATCCCTCCAATAATTCAGGATAAATAAGGAACATAATAATATTCAATAATACTGGTAAAATAAAGCCACTCAAACGTATTAATGATTTAAAAGACTCAATTTTGATTTTTTTTTCTTCCCTATCAAAATTAATCATAATTAGAAATGGGATTAGGAATAGAGTAATTGGTTTAATATTTACGCTTATTCCAAGAATAAAACTAGCTATAAAGTTCCATTTATTGTTATTATATTTGAGAAACAAATATAAGGAGATTAATATTAATAGGGTAACATACAAATTAATTTGACCTAAAATATAATTAAATACCTGCGGAATACTTATAAGGTATAAACTAATGTAAAGTAAGACTCTATTTTCTTCTTCTTCATGATTTTTTCCTCGGATTAAGATAATTATCTTATAAAGAACTATACAAATAAGGAGATTAAGTAAAACATTAATAATATTAAATATAACATATCCTATCTCAAAGCCTAATAAATAAAAGGGAACAAATAATAAACCTGAAAGTGGAAAATATCTAAATGGCCACATACCCATAAAATTTAAAGGATCATATAACCCCCTAATATCATTTATGAAAACTTCTCCTACTCTAAAGTAAACTCGAAAGTCATTTTGATATCTAAATACAGTTAACGTAAGAACTAGAGAGATAATAAAATATATTCCATGCAATACTATTGCATATCTAAAAATTTTAAAACTCCAAAACTCTTGAATCCTGTTTTTTATTTTATAATAAAAATCTCCTAATTTCATTTCGCAATAATATTTTTTTCAGTTTTAACAGATTTTCTTTTTTTAACTAAATATAATATTGTACTTAGAGAAAGAACACATATTAATCCTATTAAAGTGGGTATGACATAAAAAGGTAAAACATCAAAAGATATATCGATTATAACAACATTTCCCGCGGTATAGAGTTTATATGAGTTAAGAATTCCTTGATCATTATAGATAGCAATTATTTTAATCCCAAGTAATGGAACTCCTGGAGATATCCCTCCCTCTCCAATCTCAACATTTAAAGTAGGTAACACTCTATTGTCAACATCATACCACTCATTTAAACTTAAACCTCCAATATACTCTCCAACGGGGATAGGAAACACAAAAGGAACTAAAGAAGAATAATTTGTAAAATTTAATTCTTGGGAATAATCACTTGGATTAGAAAAAAAAATGATTTCAGAATCGTTATCTTTAACACCCCATAAACTTTTACTTGCCCACTCCCAAATACTAATATTAAGTTTAGCAAACGATTCATTTAAATTAACACTGTTTATTTTCCATTTCATTCTTCTTCCCTGACTTAAATTTTTTAGAATTCCATGTTCATTCCAATCATTCCCAAAAATATAATCCATCTCTATTTGATTACAAACATTGCATCTCCATACTAGCTCTTGATTCTCAGAAACTCCAAATCTATAGCTATTTGCATTCACATTTGAGATAGTAATGCAAAAAATTAATGATGTTAAAAGAAAATTGAAAACAAAACTTTTTCGCTTCATTTTCTTAATCCTCCTTACTTTTTTTATATTTTTTAAGCAAGCAATGCTTGCTTATTCCGTAGAATGCCAGAATTAGAAAGAAAGTAGCTTCAAAATTATATGGAAATAATGGATATATTAGATACCACATACCTACAAAGGCAAGATCGAAAAAACTGAGGAAGAATAAACTTAATTTTATTGGTTTTGTAATATTAGAGCGTCTAGGTTGATTAAAAACAATTATAATTAAGATTGGTGTTAAATTGAGTAAATGGTGATCCCAAGAATCAAAATAAGCGAGCAACATGATAAGGATCCCAAATGCATAACCATAAATAATAGAATTATCTTCAAATCTCCTAATTAAGAAGATTATAAAACTGAAACCTCCAATAATAAAAATAACTCCTATCAAAATAATGAGCTGATTAAAAGGGATATTGAAAAAATAACAGAAATTTGTAATAAGTTTAGAGATACTAAAAGAAAAATTTAGTGCAATAGGGTTACTACCGGTAAAATTAGTATCCAAAAATCCTTCTAGTAGTGAGGGATATAATATAAATGGTATAAGATTGAATAAAACAGGTGTTATAACCCCTAACATTCGTATTACACTTCTCGATAAATCAAATTCCAATTTCCTTTTTTCTAAATTATAATTTAAGATAGTTAGAAAAGGAATTAAAAAAAATGCAGTAGGTTTTATGATAATACTTATCCCCAAAATTAGACTTCCTAAAAATTGCCATTTAAGAGTTTTATACTTAAGAAAAATATAAAGAGATAATACGATAAAAAGAGTAATATAGAGGTTAATTTGCCCATATATATAATTCAGTACATGTGGTAAGCCCATTAAATAAATACATAAATATAGTATAACTCTTTTATCATCTTTTTCATGATCCTTATATCTTACTAACATTATTATTTTATATAGAATGTGACAAATCAAAATATTAAGGAATACGTTAAAAATATTAAAAATTATAAACGCAGACTCAAAATTAAAAATAGAGAAGCCAATAAAAAATAATGCTGATAATGGAAAATACCTAAAATCCCATAGATAATATGTTTGATTATAGAGATTTTCAATATCACTAAGAAATACTTTCCCTACATTATAAAAAATGATAAAATCATTTTTTTCCATATAAACTGAAAAAAATAAAATGATTGAAAGGATAAAATAAAAACTATGAAGAATTAAAGCATATCGAAATATTTTATGTTCTAATAATTCTTTAGCCCTCTTGATAAATTTAAATTTGAAATTCATTGATTGATTAACAAATTTTATTATATTTTTAAATTCTTTAATTAAATTACAAAAATTAAATTTTTTAATATTTAATATCAAGAGTAAAATTATGACTGTTCTCACAAGCAGTTTTGAAAAGGTAACTTTTGGGATTATAGTTGGTAACCGAGACGTTTTTCCTGATAAACTTGCTAAAGAAGGAAGACTTGAAATTATTAAAGTTTTGAATGAATTGGGATATAATTATGTTATATTAAGTGAAGATGATACTAAATTTGGCGTCGTAGAAACCTATAAAGACGCAAAAAAGTGTGCCAAGCTATTTAAAATTAATAACGATATTATTTATGGAATATTAGTGATTTTACCTAATTTTGGGGATGAAAAAGGAGTAGCTACTACTCTAAAATTAGCAAATCTTAATGTTCCTGTTTTGATTCATGCATCTTCCGATGAAATTAATAAAATGGATAGAGCACATCGAAGAGATGCATTTTGTGGCAAAATCTCTGTTACAAATGTATTATATCAATATGGTATTCCATATACATTAACCAAATATCATACATGTCCTATAGAATCTGATATTTTTAAAGAAGATTTAAAGAGATTTGAAAAAATATGTAAAATAGTAAAGAAACTTAGAAGTGCGAGATTAGGACAAATAGGAACAAGACCTAATGCCTTTGAAACCGTTAGATATAGTGAAAAAATCTTAGAATTTAATGGAATAAGCATTGAACCAATAGATCTTTCTGAAGTTTTTGGCTATATAAATCAATTAGAGACAGATGATCCTAAAGTAAAAGAAAAAATTGAATTTATAAAAAATTACACATCTACAACAGTAATTCCAGAAGATAGTCTAAACAAATTGGCAAAATTGGCAGTTGTTATTGAAAACTGGATAAAAGAAAAAGAATTAGATGGTTTTGCTTTTCAATGTTGGCCGAGCATACAAGATAATTTTGGAATTGTACCATGTGCAGTAATGAGCATGTTTAGTGAGGGACTTGTTCCAGCAGCTTGTGAAGTGGATATATCAGGTTTAATAGGAATGTTAATATTGCAAATTGCGTCTGAGAGTCCTTCGGCAATATTAGACTGGAATAATAATTATGGTGATGATCCAAACAAAATGGTATTATTTCACTGTAGTAATCTTCCTAAATCCTTCTTTCAAGATACAAAAATGACAATCCATCCTATTATCTCAGATCAGAAAGGTGCAGAATTAAGCTTCGGTGCAATTCAAGGGCGTATTAAAACTGAACCATGTACGCTTCTACGAGTGGAAACTGATGATCTTTTTGGAGAAATCAAAGCGTTAGTTATAGAAGGTAGTTACACAGATGATCAATTAGACACATTTGGAGGTTATGGAGTAATAGAAATCCCTAATTTACAAGATGTTTTGAAGAAAATATGTAAAGAGGGGTTTGCTCATCACGTGGCAGCATCATTGAATAAAGTTGGAGATATAATCACTGAAGCTCTTTCTAATTATTTAGGATGGAATGTTCACACTCAATTATAAATGAAATTTAGGTTCTAAAACTCTTTTAATCCCTTGTTGATCAATTATTACTCTAAATTTCTTATAATGGATTTTATTAACTTTTTTTCCTTTAAATGATGTTAACTTTAAAACAAGATTTAGATGGTATACTTTTGAAACTGGAATATCTTCAATTTTTTTTTTATCTACATTCCATTTAGATAGAAATTGAATTGGGTCATCAGCATATCTTAAAAAGCCTCTAATATTAAACCGAATCACGTCTGAAAGATCTTTTCTTCTGACATGGAATTGCTTTATTTTTTTGTTGAACAATGTGATTTTTTTTTTATATAATAGAACATCTTCTGGTTTACCTCTTTCTTCTATCGAACTGATATTGCTTGATCTCCTAATTTTTAAAATCTCTGGGGGAATCTTATTTTTGTTTTTAAAACTTACAATTTCATTACTTTTTCCAATTTTTTCCTTATTAAATCCATCTACAATATCAATACGTTGATCTGGAAATAATGATCCTACTGCTTTCTGTGAAACTCCACGAATATTATCTTTGATTCGGTCTTTCAGCATATATATTACAACAGTAGCAATAATAAAGGGAATAGAATACGTAGGAAAGAATGAAAGGATTAAAAAACCAAAAAATAGTGAAAAAAACATTGCAACTCCAGCAGCTACTGAGTAAAATATTTCTAATGATTGTGATTTGGGATCTTTTTTCTTTTTTTCTAAATATAAAACGCTTTGTACATATTTTTTCATTATCCCTTCTTGGTAAGAAAAAGTTTCATTATTATCTTTTTCAATAATAATTAATAAGCTCTTTAAATATTCACGATGCTGTTGCTCTTTTTCGATCAACACAATCATCCTTGTTTTGATCTCCTGATTAATTTTATCTCCAAAATCTTTTAAAAATCTTGTAAACCACTTTTCAATCTGTAAACTAATATATTCATCAGCAAACTGAAACGCTTCATGTAATCTTATAGGAATTTGGGTCATTAACATCCTACTTCCCATCAATTTCAGTTTCATTTTTAATTTTTTTATTGATTCGAGATAAGAATCTATCAGATCTGGTAAATTATATTGTTTTCTTGTTTTGTTATAATTGTTCTGAATATAATTAAACTGATCTCTTAAAAAGACTTTTATCATATCCGCAAGTAAGCACAATTCTCTCTCAATTTTTGTTATGCTATCCAGATCAGATTTCCCATATTCAATATCCTTCATTGATTTCAGTATTGTGTTCATTGGAGAAAGCTCGTTTTGCTCATCTAATATTCCCTCTAAGGGCAGTTTAGGGGTTTTGAACCTTATTCGATTATTGATATCAGAAAAAAATTGCTCTTTCCCATATGTGTCCTTGTTTATCTGTAGAGAACTAGGAATAAAGAAATAAGTCGCAAGATGGTATGAAGTCTTCTTTTCATCAGTAAGTTCTAAAGTATAATCTATTTTTGATTCAAAATTATAAAGATCATGGCGTTCAATTGACGATTCTTTCCAATCTCTGATTTTTTCATCATCCATGGCTTTTAAAATCATCATTACCTCATTATTTTAATAAAAAAGATAAAATAGAGAAATTTTTTTCACTTTAATGAGAAGAAAGAATATCTAAAAATTTATTTTTTTCTTTTTATTGAAATCTCTTTTTGAAAAAATCCCGATTCAATTTTAGTATTTTTCTCTGCATCAAGATTTGTAAGAATTTCAAATGGATGATAGTATTCTGTCTCTTTATGGTAATCTAAAAGCTTTTTTCTTGTTAAATATATAGAATACTCTGAAATATCGCAACCAATCCATTTACGGTTTAATTTTTCAGAGACTAATAGTGTTGTTCCCGAGCCACAAAAAAAATCAGCAATAAGATCTTCTTCATTGCTCCCAATTTTTATAATACGTTCCAATAATTCATGATGCTTCTGTGTTGGCCAGCCAGTCCAATCTTTTGAGGCAGGTTGCATACAAGGTATCCTCCACACATCATCCAGTTTTTTATCTTTTACAGTTCGATATTTAACATGTCCATTCTTATCTTTCACATTCTTTAATACACCATTTACATTAACTCTCATCAATTGCTTTCTTGGTTTTTTACGCGGAATTCTTAACTCATTGAAGGTATAACTACCGGATTTAGAATATACTAAAATAGTATCATGAGCTCTTGGAAGGTTCTTCTTTCCAGCAGAGTATTTATTGTAGTAGTACCAAATTATATTATTTACAAACCTATTTTCTCCGAAAATTTCATCTAAAATAAGACGTATGTAATGATTAGCATGCCAATCAGCATGAATAAAAATCAAGCCTCTTTTCGATAACAATTCCTTAAATAACTTTATTCTTTCATAGAGCATTTGCAAATAGGAGTCTAAATCCTTGTTCCAATGATCATAGTATGCGATTGAATCGTAGATTTTATCATTTTCCTCAATTTTTATTTCATAATTTGCTCCAGAAAAAAAAGGCGGATCAATATAGATTAAATCTATTGTTTCTTTAAAACTATGCAATAAAAAATATAGAACTTCAATATTATCACTCCAAAAAAGTTTATTCGCCCAAATCTCAGAGTTTTTGACGCCATCCTCTTTAAATGAATGATTTTCGAAAGCTTTAAAGAAATTGATATTAAACTTTTCAGAAATTTCGGGCTTGGAATCTTTTTTGTTATCCCAGATTAATTTAACCATGAATAATAAAAATTATTTAATTTTCTAAATTTCTTTATTCTCTAAAAGCGCATCAAACTCTCTATCCGATAAGAAACCCTTGGTAATCATAATATCCTTGATACTTTCAATGAGTTGTGGTGCTCCTTTAGCTTCTGCGATTGTTTCCTCAAGTGATGTTATTCTTTGATTTAAAGCTTTTATTTCATTTTCTTTTGCGTCTTTTTCTTCTCTAAGACTTTCAGTTTCTATATATTTATCTGAAGTTGATTTTTGTAAATCATTTCTAAGGCTCTCAATTTCATTGTCTTTCTGTTGAAGACTTTCTTTATGTTCTTCAATTTGATTCTCTAACATTTCAATTTTAGGAGGATAATCTTTTAAATTGTTTTCTAGTTCTATTTCTTTAGATTTAGATTCATTTAACTTATTTTCTAATTCTGATTTTGCCGTTCTCATTTTATTAATTTCAGCATCTGCATAAAGTTTTTCTTCTTTAACTCTTTCAAAGTCTTTAATTAGAGTAGCAAGTTTTTCATCAGTAATTTCAATTTTCTTCTCATCTTCCAAAAATCTTTCTTTTGTTGTCTTTAACTCCTCTGATGTTCGCTCTAACTCCTTTTTATTTTGAGTTAATTGTTTTTCTAAACTGTTAATTTTCGATCTAAGGTCTAATAACACTTTTCCTTCAACAGATAACTTCTTATCCGGTCGCTCTTCTGCGCGTGCCCAATCTATTGACAATTTTGCCAACCTCGTAATATTTTATATTTGAAAATTTAAATTTTATATTGCTATATATTTATTTTTTTAAAGTTGATTATTTATAAACTTTACATTAAAAACTATGAGATAAGAAGAATTATTTTATCCTTCTTCTATTTCATTTAGAAATGATTCAAATTCTTTATCACTTAAAAAGCCCTTTGTCGCCATTAACTTCTTTATTTTTGTCACCATTTTAATCGTCATTACAGCTTTTGCCATCTCAGCTTCAAAGTCTTTAAGTTTTTTAATTTCATCTTGAAGTTTCTTCTCTAAAGTATCAATTTCCTCATCTCTACGTTTAATTTCAGCTTTAAGATTTTGAATTTCTTTGTCTTTCTTTAAAATTTCTTTAGCCTTTTGTAACCTTTCTTCTTCTTTATTATGAATTTCTTTATCTTTAGTTAATATTTTTTCTTCTATTTCAGTCGATTTTGAGGCAAGAATGCTTAATTGGTTTTCAAGATTAGTAATTTTTGCTATGGCCTCTGTAAGTTTTTCTTCCAAATTTATTTTAGAAGTTGCTAATTTGGATATTTCGATATCAGCGTGCAATTTTTCCTCTTTGATTTGATGCAAAGATTTTCTCGCATTAGATTTTCTTTCAGTAATATCTGTTAGGCTTTTTTCACGTCCTGCTAACTTTTCTTTAGTTATCTTCAATTCACTTGTTGTTTTTTTTAGATTTTCTTTTTCTCTCATTAAATCATTTTCTAAGCCTTTTGTTTTAGATCGAAGTTCTAACAAGAATTTTCCATCCACTGCTATTTTTTTGTTTGGTTTCTCTTCAATTTTAGCCCAATCAATACTAATAATTTTCACCATTTTATCGCTTATTTAATTAAACTTGAAGTAATAATAATTGTTTATAAAAATTAATTATTTCAGTTTAAAAAAATATTAAATCATTAATATACCATAATGTTTGATCTGAGATTATATGGTAAAAATATCTATTGGAACTGCTGGTTTTTCTTACCAAGATTGGATTGGTCCTTTTTACCCAAAAAAGTTAAAAAAATCACAACAATTAGAATATTTTTCTAGATTCTTTAATTTAGTTGAAATTAATTCAACTTTCTATAATTTGCCATCTGAAGATATGGTAAATAATTGGAATAATCGTGTTCCAGAAAGTTTTCGATTTATAGTTAAAGGATGGCAACAAATTACTCATAATCTAGAGGATCCTAATTTAGATTCTTATATATTCGAATTCTTTTCAAGATTAAAACTATTAAAAACTAAGATTGTAGGATTTTTATTACAATTTCCTCCTTGGTTTAAATACTCAGAAACCCATTTACACAAATTAGAGTTGCTTTTTAAAAAAATCCCTTCAGAGTATAATTACATTATTGAGTTACGCGATAATTCATGGTATGATTCCGATACTCTTTCTAAATTTATTGATGGTGAAAAAATAGTACTTGGAACAACATACATGCCAGGAATTATCCCATATTATATAACAAATCAAAATAAATATTATATTAGGATGATTGGAGATAGAGAACTTAGCGTGTTTAACAGAATTCAGAGGGATCAGAGTACTGCTTTAAGTGATCTTTACAATAACGTTCTGAATCTTACGGAAACCCCTAATATATTTGAGATTTTTATCATAGTGAATAATCACTTCCAAGGTTTTGCACCTGAATCAGTTAATATAATAAAGAAGAAATTAGGATTAGCTTATCATAGCTTTAGTAATCAAACTCACTTAACTGATTTCATCCCTTAGGCAATCTTATTCCAAGAAAATTATGATTTTGAATAAGATAATTTTAAATATTTCTTATTTAACTATATTTTTATGGAAATCATTGATAATTTAAGTAAAATATTTAAGAAGGAGAATTGGAGATTAGCTATTCTTGTTTTATGGCTTCTCGTTGGTGTAATCGTAATCCAATTTCTTCCAATAGCAGGCATAATCATTTTTTTACCATATCTCACTTTCTTGATGTTTCTTTTTTTACTTTCTCTAGGTACTAGAAAAAATATCATGGGATATCCAACATGGAAAATAGTTTTACTATTAGTAGTCTCCTTACCCCTCATGTTACTACTCGCAATTATTCTCATTACATTATTCGCTATCTCGATAGTATCATATTTTTTCTTTACTTCTTGGTTTATTCTATACGCTTGTTATTTAATAGGGATAGGTATAGAAAAAAAATTGCTAAAATTCCCAAGATCAAGAACATTTATTAGGACAGTCATATTTTTTGGGGGTATTTTAGGTTCTTTATTATTATTGTATTTATTTATAATTGGTCCAACTTTATTCGATTTTTCTCTTATCTCAACAGTCGAAGTTCCTCTTTTTCTAAACCTTGCATATTTAGTAGTTGGATGTGTTATTATTGGATTGGCAATTTTTGGCATAATTCTCATGTTCAAAAGAATTTTTAATGCATGGTTGGGTACATTTTTTATTCTTGTTGTTGTATACACCTTGTTTTTAGTTGTAAAGATTTATATAGGTCTTGATGATGGGGGTGGTAGTAATACAGCTCAATCAATTTGGACGGATATTGGGATGCTTATAGTCGATTTGGCGATAATACTATACTCTTTAAGCACTTTAATGGGAAAAAATGCTGAATTGCTTGCAAAAAGATTTAAGCGTATGGGAATCGATACTGCAATAATTTGGC
>JAEOTH010000097.1 GCA_016839915.1 Promethearchaeota archaeon | reverse complement strand
CATAGATTCTATATCAATCTTATCTTTTTCACGTAAAGGAGATTTAAAATAAAGATTCCTATAAGAATTATTGAGAGTGTAAAAAATGCTAACTCTAAGTTCATTCTACCGATAAACCCAGCTGTTATTTGGGTTGCAAAAAACGTGATACCAGAAAGGCTTTCCATTATACTACTATATTTAGAGGTATGTTTAGTTAAATTAAGGATCATAAAAAATTTTATAGCACTTCCGTATAAAATACCCGCAAGAAGTCCAATTATTACAAAAAGTATAATGAAACCAAAATAAATTTCATTAATACCAAAGCATATGATTATTAGAGATACTAGAATTATTGAAATTAACGATACTATCTTTAATCTTTTAATTGACCACAAATTTGCCCTATATGTAGAGAGTGTTTGAGCAGATATTGCACAAAAAGAAAGGAAATATGCACTATAAGGTTCAAATCCTAAAATCTCTGATTTTATTGGATATATAAAATTAGCACTTCCAATTGCAAAAGAGAAACCAAACAAGAGTATTATAGGAATTAATACGGGGATATAATATCTAGCTTCGTCTGACTTATTAGAGTTATTTATAATCGAGCTTTTTTCGTCGATATTCGCCGACTCTTTGATACCTATATTACTGTTTAATTTTGTAGACTCTTGAAAGAAGAATATTGCAATAATTGCATTAGTTATTACTAATAATGGTGCAATATAAAAAACTAAGATTATATCATTTATGAAAAATAAGAAGAGTGCTCCAAAAAGGAGTCCAATTAAACCTCCTGAATTAAATGATAGAGTTAATCTCGATAGATATTTACTATGATCTAACAGAGGATTATCTGAAATACTTGCCTGCAAATTTGAGGCAAAGAAACCTAAAAAAAGGCCTTCAGTAAATCTTGCAATTAGAAAAACTAACGGGTCTAAAGTGAAGTAATAAGTTATTTGAGTACTACTAACTCCAGCCATAGCCAATATTACACTCTTCTTCCGTCCAAGTTTATTAGATGCTTTGTTGAATAGTAATGGTGAAAAACAGTATGCTATAATTTGAGAAGCAGATAAAAAACCAATGATTTCTATACTTATTTCCTTCTGAAAGAATAAAATGGGAATCCCAAGCATTATTAAAGAACTATTAATGGTGTAAAATGTACTTATTAAAATAACAGGCCAAAAACGCCAGTTTTGTGGATATTCATTACTGCTCATTGATTATCATATAATTATGTTTAATGTGATAAATTAATAAATATGTATAATTGTGGCACATTTTTAGGATGTACTATTTATCCTCGTTGTAAACATCTATTAAATTTTAAAAATCAAAATAGGGGAAAAAAATCTTAAGCTAGATTTTCTAAATCATCTATAAAAAAGAAATTTAATATAAAACTTTAAATAAAAATGTAAAATTAGAAAAATGATGAATTCTAATGAAATTGAATCAGAGATACCTGAAAAATGCCCTAAATGTGGTAGTAAATTAGAAGAACGTACCGGAAAGTATGGGAAATTTATAGGGTGCTCTAATTTTCCACAGTGCAGATATACTTATGACTTAAGTGAACAAATTAAAATTTTATGTCCAAAATGTGGAAAAAAATTAAAAATACGTAGAGGAAGGTATGGAAAATTTTTAAGTTGTTCTGGGTATCCTGAATGTAAGTTTACTTTTAATCCAGAATTCAGCGATCAAGAGCAACTTTTTTGCCCTGATTGTGGAAAAGCATTAATTATAAATACAGGAAAAGATGGAAAATTTGTAGGATGCACAGATTTCCCTAAGTGTAAATTTACTTTTGATTTAAGAGACTAAAATTAATTGTGATAAATATTGAATGAAAAAAAAAAAGATTGTATTTATTTGGAATAATAGTAAAGAAAAAATCATATCTCCATTATTCCATTCCATGCTTCTCGCTCTTTGTCGAATAATGCATTAGCGATTTTAAGCTCATTTCCGAATAAAAGTGTAGCTCTGCTTTTCTTATCATAAGTGGGCCAGTTTGGAATTCCATCATGATTCGGATTACCATTATGAGTAAATGAAAGCCACGCGTCCATCATATTTTCACATAAACTTCCTGTATTGGTTGCATTGCCCACAAGAGCTTTCATGCCAGGGTCATCAAAAGTATTAAATATAAATGGAAGTTCAAGAGCATGACAAGCACCAAGCATTCCATTCAATGCGGAAGTTTCCCATGTAAATAGGTAATTATAAATATTTGGCTGATATTTGGATTGTGCTTCAAGAATTTGCAGTGTTGCAACTCGGAACATTAGATCAGTAGCAATAGAATCCAATAATTCTTTGGGTTCATTTGAAAGGATTCCCGCTCGTGCCTCTTTATAAGTATCAATTATATTTCGAGCCTTCTCAGAATTTATTCTCACCATACCTAAGTAGAGTTCTATAGCTTTTTCATCCTTAATATCCCTTGTTAAAGGATTCAGTGATGTAAATAGTTTGGCTTCATGCATGTTAGTTCCCATCATTAAATCAATATTTTTACATTTACCCTCCTTGAATACGGTTAAAGGATGCACTGGAAATGTCTCACCATCGATTAATGGCCTAAAGGCTAATCCTCCTTGTTTAGTAATTTCATTTTGAGTTTTTATAATCTCCTCGGGAGCTACTTTACGTAATGCATCAATGTCTCCACTTTTGATCCTTAAAGCACGCATCAAATCTTTTGTAGGTTTTTTTGTCACTTTAGGATCGATAACTGGCATACTTTGGGCGATAATTCGGCGAAAGAGTCCCTTAGCAGCGGGCATTGCTGTTAGAGCAATAACCGAATAGGCACCTGCAGATTCTCCAAAAATCGTAATATTATCCGGATCACCCCCAAATTTAGCAATATTATCGTAGACCCATTTTAGTGCTAAAATCTGATCTAGTTGTCCTACATTTGCAGTTATACCGGGAATAAAAAGATATCCAAAAGCACCCAATCGGTAATTTATCGTTACTATAACAACGTCTCCACGTTGAGCTAAGTGGGAACCATCATAAGTAGGAGATCTACTTCCGCCAAAAATAAAAGAGCCACCATGTATCCAAAACATTACCGGCCTTTTCTTAGTATCAATAGCAGGCGTCCAGATATTAAGTGTCAAACAATCTTCACTTTCAGGTTGAAGTTTTCCGGTGAAATTTTCCAGTGGTGTATATCCTTGAAATGCACATGGTCCAAATTCTATAGTTTCTAAGACGCCATTCCAAGGTTTTTTAGCTTGTGGAGGACTAAATCGTAAATCACCAATAGGTGCCTCCGCATAAGGAATCCCTTTAAAAATTTGCAAATTATTTTCGGAATAACCCTTTACTTTTCCACAATTTACTTCGACAATTGTCATAATTATATGTAAAATTGTAATAAATATAAAAAGTATTTTGATTCTTGAATGGATGAAGTCTTATTGTTGTTTAACTTAGTAATCGATGATTAGATGGAGCACCATCATAAAAAGTTCTTTCACCTAAGAAAATCTTCTTTTCTTTAAAATTACTTTTTATTAGCTTTTCTTTGCTTGATTAGATAATAAATAAGAGCACCTATAAAAGCCCAAAAGGGTACAGCAATTATCCAACCTATCACTTTATCAAGAACAATAGCACCATATAAGAAAGAAAACGCTGCAGCCCATTCCAAGATGATATAAGGAATATGTGTACTCAGTTTTGATCGAAAATCGATTTTGAAAACTCTATCAAGTAAAAATTCTGCCACGAGATATAAAAGGATTAAAATGAGATAAAGAATCAATCTCAGATCTTTACCAATCATGATATAATTTATCAAAATAGCGATAATAGGAAGTATCAGTACTGCAAGGATCACGCCAACTATTAACACAGTCTTCATTTTCTTATTGGCCATTAATAATAGTGAAACAATCATCGAAATGAAAAAAATAAAGTCTGAAATGATAAAAATCCAATCAAAGATATCCATAATAATCTCCCCACTAGTGCTAAATTAATTTCTTACATTAGCTAATGCTACTTCTCTTTTAAATATTGAAGTCATTGATTATCTATCAATAATTAAATGGATGATTAGATTCTCATAATTAATTAATGTAAATAGGAGTAACACTTAGGTCAATGAAAACTGGTCTATATAAATTTATTAAACTATATTTCACTTTTTAAAACTATGAAAGTACAGATAATGACTGATACTAAGTTTGGAAATGGAAAAATGTTGGCGGAAGCCCTTAAAAAAGAGTTTTCTAATGAAGATGATGTTAATATTGCTGATGTGAAGGATGTATCTCCGAAAAGAATTGCTGAAGATACTCCTAATGTAATTATTTTAGGAGGAGCAGTGCGAATATTTAGAGGAGGCCCAAAATCTAAGAAATGGTTAACAGAACTAAATAAAACACTGGAAAAATCTGGTAAAAAAATTCAATTTGGGACTGGTTTTTTAACCCATGCTATGCCAACAGATAAAGTTCAAGGATATGCTAAGAAGTATCTCAATAAAATAGACGAAGAATCGAGGATTGAAAGGACCTATTCCAAATTGCTAACCGCTCGAGTTAAAAGTGAAAAGGGACCGATCTTTCCTGAAGAAATGGAAAAAGCAAGAGGTTATATTAAGGAATTCATCAACTGGATCCAAAAATAATCATAAAATCCAAAATTAAAAGAATAAATCAAGCTTAAAGCCAAATTGCTGTCAGAGAACACTTGTATATGTCCTCTATGGAGATTCTTAGCTGCTTTTAATGCATTGATTATTGCTTTGTATTCAGCAGTGTTGTTAGTCGCTGTCCCGATAAAGCCAAATCCTTCATGAATGATGTTATCATCATGAACAAACAAAAAGGCGTAGGTAGCAGGCCCAGGATTGCCTCGTGCGCCGCCACCAGTGTAAATTTTAAGAATATCTCCTTTTTTGATTGAATTTTTACTTATTTTCAATCACCACATATATATTAACATCTAAGAGAGAATAGGCTTAAATATGTTTTTTGTAATTCTATGTGATTTTTTAAGCTTCTGGTATCAAAATTACAAAAGAATCTCCTTCAACCCAAATTTTTCCATTGTAATTATTTAAAACACGTTCCACTAAAAGAAAGCCTAGTATTATTTCTTTAATTTTACCATCCTTTTCTCTTTCTTTCTTGAATATCATTTCTTTCCCTATGTTTAAAATCTCTTTCTGATAGTCAATGAATTTTATTTTAACATAATTTTGGTTCTCTTCTTGATTTCTAACTACTATTATTTTAATCTCTATTGTTGGTTTTTTATTATATCTAATTGAACTTATAAGGATATTAACAAAAACATCCACTAGGAACTTATCAGCTTTTACATATAGATCCTCAGTAAAGCTTTCAACAACGATATTAATTTTTTTATTAGAATAACTATTTGTGATAAATTCTATGACGTCTTGAATAACATTAGCTAAATTTACTGGTTCTATTAAAATCGATGTTTCATTAAGAGTTGTTAATTTTTGGATTATATATATTAATAGTTTTGCGTTAATACATTGATCTTTAATTTGTTCTAATATTTCTCCTCTAGGTTTCACGATAAGTTGAATACTTTGCGTTTGATAATCATCTATTTGGGTCTGTATGCTTTTTATCATATTCTTTATATCATTTACAAATAATTCTTTGTAAAAATATTCTCTATCGAATTCTTGATGGATAGTCTCCCTACTTAGATGTAAATTCTCTTCTGCTGATTTACGCAGTATAACATTTTTAAGAATGTCGGAGATGATACTTAGCAATTCTAAATTTCCTTCGATCCAATAGTCCTCGTACGTTAAATTATCAAAAAAAACAATTCCTTCTAATGTGCCGTCAATTTTTATTGAGAATGTTAAAAAGTTTTTAATACTATAAATTTCAAGAAAAGTTTTCAATTTGATTGCTTGTGTAGGAAGCTGGTCTATATTTTTAATTAATAGATAATCGGATGCAGTTAATTTATCACTCAACCATGGAAAATTATTAATTTCCATTTGTTCTGGTAAATCAGTCTGGGGATAAACTAACCTACCATACCAGACGTAATTTTTTTTTATTGAATTAAACTTATTATTAAAGATGTAAAGATAAGCGCGGGATGCGTTGATAAATTCACCAATATCTCTCAGTGAATTAACTATTGCTTGACTAAAATCTTTTATACCTACAAATCTAGACACAATTCCAGTAATAATGGCTTTTAATCTAGAGATTTTAATTAATTCCTGTTCTATTCTTTTCTGTTCAGTTATATTTTGACAGATTATCTGATAAAATGTTTCATCCCCAATCTCAACAAAAGAGGATTGCATGCTTACCCAAATTAGGTTACCACTTTTTTTAAAGAGTTGGATCTCTAATGGAGGAAAAAGAGTGCTTCTTTCTTCTTTTTTAAATCTTTTTAGAACCTCAACCATATGATTTTGGTGTATTAATGAAAGATCCATAAACTTTCTTCCCATTAATTCCTCTCTTGTATATCCTAACATTTTTTCTAAAGCAGGATTAAAATCAACTAAAGAACCTTTAGGATCAATTAAGAGGATAGAAAAAGGTGAATCTTTGAAAAGATGACGATACTTTATTTCTGAACGCTTCAATTTAATTTCAGCTTCAATTCTGTTAGTAATATCACGAATTATATATTGAATGAAGATTTGACCCCCCATTGGGACTTCATTCACACTAATTTCCACCGGAATAAAATTACCAGAATTATCAATAACTTCTAATCTTAGAGGAAAAGGATAGTTAAGTTGATCAAATACTTCCTCATTAAAATCTATATTAATAATTCCACTCAGTATCTGACTTGAATGCATACCAATAAAATCTTCAAATGGTCGCTGAAATAATTTTTCCGCTTCCAAGTTAGCATCCATTATGATTCCTGATTTTTTATCAATTATTAATATTGCATCTCTAGCTGCTTTAAACAAGGCTTCATAACGTAATTCTGCTACTTTAAGTGCTTCAATTGAAGGCTGAAATAAGGCAATTTGATTTATTATCGTATTATGCATAGATTCAAGAATTTCTAAGACTTGTTTTTTATCCTGATAATTTTTTTTTATATAATCAAATTGTTTAAGAATGAATGAGCTAAATTGGTTGATAATATTCTTAGGAATTTTTTGATCGTAGTAAATTATTAATGTTAATGGTAACATTCCCCCTCTGATACCCTCATTTTCGACATAGTCAAAATATAATGCTGCATTTGAATTTAAGTGAGGAAATGGAAGAATTACTGAGGTCGGTTTAAATTCACCTCCCCCAAAAATAAACTGTGAAATTGAAAAACTCTTAACAGATATCAATTCTGGATTCTCAAAAGCATCTTTAGGATGAACTGCCTCGATTTTAATGCCTAAGTTTTCATCCCATCTACAAAAAATTATTCCAACGTCTCTTCTTGGAGTATACCGGTCAACTCTCTCTGCAATTTTAAGTGATAACCAATTAAATGCCTCATCAATATTTATGTTTTTAATTGCGCTTACTAAAAATGATTTCATGGGTCTCTTTCCAAGTTTCTTCAGTCCCATCGCTTCTTCTAGTTCATTTATATCTTGTTGTTTTAAATCAATTTTATTGAACAGGATAAGAAGTGGTAATTCACTTAATTCTGGTTTCCCTGCAATTTCATGCAGTAATTCCCGAGCATATGAGAATTTAATTTTGTCAGTTACATCTAAAACAAATATCAAACCATCCTGATCCTTCAGGTAAGATTTCCATATTTCCTTTACTTTATATTTGCCAGGAATGTCATATGTCAACAAAGATACATTGTTAACTAATATTCGAGAAATGTCTACACTTATTGTTGGAAATATGGTTTTTGATATTGATTTTCTCCTCGTTCGAATTATTGTTGTTTTCCCCGCCATGGAAAGCCCAAAAATTAGAATTTTTGCCTCTTTTTGTTCAAAGATGACTTCTTCTTCTGGAAAAGAATTGTGAGAGATTTTAAGAAGTGTCTTAATCTCCTCAAGTTTTGTATTATCTCCTTCATGAATTCTTGAGATCACATAAAAAGCTTTGTAAGTATCTTCGATTTTTTTGAAGTCTTCAACAAACCCCTCTAAGAAATCTTGAGCCAAATTTGAATTAATTTTAGACTTGCTATCTATGACTATGGAAATTAAAAGTTGCTCCTTTCTTGTTTTGGAGTATTCACTAGGAATATCAAAGAGTAAATTAGCTGTCTTAAAAGTTCCAAATGTATGCTTAAAAAATCCTTCATCATAGAGATCTATCAAATAAGGAACTTGTTTGATATCTTCTCTTTGAATCGCTTCA
The DNA here is from genome assembly GCA_016839915.1 of Promethearchaeota archaeon. Lineage (GTDB taxonomy): Archaea > Asgardarchaeota > Lokiarchaeia > Sigyniarchaeales > SOKP01 > Loki-b32. The sequence continues at coordinate 5,559 of JAEOTH010000097.1, read as the reverse complement.
GGTGTTTTTAAAAATATATATGGTGGAAAATATGGGTTACGATGACTTAAAACTAAAACTCTCATTTTAATATCCTCTAAATTTTTTTATAAAAAATTATTCTATTAGTTAACATCGGAATGATCTTATTAAAATTTATATGATTATAATATCTACTTCAGCTGAAATAGGCGTGAAAACATTAATCATTGAATTTAATATTAAAAAATAGACTCTCTTTAATAGGTGATTTTAATGGAATGTTACTTCATAGTAATTATCGTAATAGTAATCCTAACTGTGATAGTTATTGGATTTTATTGGTTGTATAAGGTAAATTTCACCCTGTCTCCAACAGGTAGTATTACTGAAAACATTATATGTATCAAAAATGGAATTTCAAATGTTTTTATTTACACCAAGGGGCCTGATAGGGTAGTAATAGATGCTGGTTTTTCTTTAAAAGGTATGAAAAAAGAATTAATGAAAGTGGATATTATTCCAGATGTAGTTACTGATGTTTTTGTTACACACACTGATCCAGATCATACTGCTGGGCTTTCAATCTTTAGGAAGGCAAATATTTATTTTGGAAAAGATTCGAAGGTCAAAAATTCAGAGGATTATAATTTTCTGGAAGATAACGCCCAAATTCTGGTTGGAACTATAAAGATTCAAGCTATAAGTACTCCAGGACATAGAAGAGGGCATACTTCCTATCTAATAGATGATGGTTACTTATTTAGTGGTGATTTAGTTAGATTGAAAGCAAATAGAGTTAAACCCTTTTTTAAGTTCATAAGTTCAGACCATAACCAATTGCTTAATTCAATAAGAAAAATTGCTAAATTAGATAATATTAAAATGTTACTAACATCACATTCAGGTTACTCAACTGAGTTTGAAAAAGCAATAAAAAAATGGAAGACATTGGTTCCTCAGAATATGTAAAATCTACAATTTTTACCATTCTTTTCACCTTACTTTGCTTGAATTTTAGTATTAATTAGATGCTGAATGAAGTTAATAAAACTCCTGTCAATATTTTCTAAATCCAAAACCATTATCTTTTTACATTTATAGGTTTTTATTTCTATTTTTCTTTAGTTTTTCAAAATTATTCACATTTTTTAATTGTGGTTAATTGGAATTATTATGTCTAAGGGTAAGATCCATGAATTATTTCCAGAAAAATATGAGCTTAAGCAGAAGTTGGAAAGTAATTGGCAAGGCTTCCTTAATCGAGATACTTATTTAATACATAATGAAAAGCGTAAATTTTTTCAAGATATTAATCAATTAACCAAATTTCCTCGTCGTTCTTTGTTCAAGTTTAGAGAGAGAGGACGGATTAGACAATTTAGGAAAAAATTGCACAAATTTATTGAAGAAATTAATAATCACAATCAGAAATTTATAGAAAGAAGATTAAAAACCTATTCATCCTTTTTGGATGGAAAAGATGATGAATTAAAATATCCTTTAGATGAAGAACAACGGTTAGCAGTAATTAAAGACGATAAACATAACCTAGTAATTGCGGGAGCAGGTTCTGGTAAAACAAGTGTGATCTCTTCTAGAATTGCTTATTTAGTCAGACGAAAAGATAAAGTTGATAAAGATAGAATTTTGGCTCTAGCTTTCACTAAAGTCGCCGCTGACGAGATGAAAGAACGGCTGAAAAAGAATTATGGGATTGAAATCGATATCTCGACATTTCATGCTTTAGGAAGAAACATAATAGAAGAGGAACTAGGCCATAAACCAAAACTCATTTTTAATGGAAAAGAAAAAGAAATTTATGAACTTATTGAAAAATTATTTATGGATGTTCTTAAGGAAGAAAAATATCAAACCATTCTGATCCAATATTTAGCGTATCATTCAGAGCAAGAAGTTAAAAAAGAATCATTCGAAGATAAAGAAGAGTATTACAAATACATGAGAAATAAAAATTACTCAACCCTCAATGATATCTCCGTGAAATCAATATCTGAAAGGGATATTGGAAACTTCTTATTCTTACATGGGATCAAATTTGAATATGAACCACTAGTAGAATGGGTTGATGAAAGTGAAGAGGAAGAGGATAAGGAGTATCACCCCGATTTTTATCTTCCTGACTATGATATCTATATTGAACATTGGGGTTTGAATAAAAATAATCAAGTGCCGGAATGGTTTACAATAACAACAGAGGAATATATTGAGTTAAAAGATTGGAAATTAGAACAATTTAAGAAGCATAATAAAACTCTCATAGAAACATGGGATTATCAACGTTTATCCGAGGATTTAATTCCAAAATTAAAAGAAAAATTGAAAGAACTAATCCCTAAAATAGAATTTACTCCTTTAACTTACAAGGAATTAATTGAAAAAACATCTGAGTTTAAAGAAAAAAGAAATGAAGTCATCAATCTTGTTGGAAACTTTATAAAAATATCAAAATGTAATTTCTTTACAGTATTAGACATATCAGAAAGAATTAAATCGAAAAAATATTCCAAAAAGCAGAAATTATTCGGAGAATTGGCTCTTGAAGTGTATAAGAGATATCAAAATTACTTGAATAAAGAAAATCGAATTGATTTCAACGATATGATTAACCATGCTGTTGAATTAGCAAAGAAAGATCCTAAGAAATATGTTAATATGTATGACCATGTTCTAGTTGATGAATTTCAAGATATATCCTATCAAAGGTTGGAATTAATCAAAAGTTTCGTTAATGAAAACTCTAGTACAAAATTATTCTGCGTGGGTGATGACTGGCAAAGTATTTATCAATTTACTGGAAGTGACGTACGGTTTTTTGTTAACTTCAAAGATTATTTTCCGAATCCTGAAATCACATATCTAAATAGTAATTATCGAAGTAGTCAAACAATTGTTGGTATGTCTAATGAGTTAATAGCTAAAAATAAAAAACAGATTACAAAAGAAACTCACTCAACTCATGATATTGGAATGCAACCAATGTTTATTGATTTTAATTCAGGATTTAGCTATAACTATAAAATACAGCTTGAAAATATCTATAATCTTATCCAAATTCTATTAGATGATGGTATTGATCCTCATGAGATTATGGTTTTATCAAGATTTAATAAGTATCTAAAAGGTTTAGAAATCTATTGTGGTGCTAGAGGTGTTCCTACTGAATCAGAGCATGGAGGTGTTCGATTTTATAGTGCTCATAAATCAAAAGGTTCTGAAAGTCAGCATGTAATTTTAACTGATATGACGTCTGGATTGTACGGATTTCCATGTGAGATACAAGACTCATCAGTAATGGAAGTAGCAAAAAGATTTGAATCAGATGGTTTCATTGATGAAGAACGACGGCTTTTCTATGTAGCATTAACTCGAAGTAAAAAATTTCTCTATATTTACAGCATGGAACAGAGCAATTCTATGTTTTTGAATGAAATTAATCCTTATCTCATCCATTTGCGTTTAGATACAACTAAAAGATGGGATGAAGGTTTATCTGATTATATGAAGTCTTTTATTAAGGGGATTTTACCTGAGACCCCCATATCATGCCCTAAATGTGATAGCTTTTTAGTTAAAAGAACTGGAAAGAAGGGAAAATTCCTCGGATGTAGCCGATATCCTAAATGCTCTTACACACAGAATTTGGAAGATATATCAGAGAGATATGAAGATAAAAGGATTCTTACTATTAACATGCTTCCTAGGTATTGCAAACAATGTGGTAAGCCTTTAGCGATAAGACAAGGACCCTATGGAGGATTTTTAGGATGTAAGGGCTATCCAAAATGTAGATTCACTTTTAATCTCAGTGACGATAATCCGGTCATTTGCCCAAGTTGCGGGAGCCCTTTAACAGTAAGAAAAGGTCCATATAGTACGTTTTTAGGATGTACTAACTATCCTCGTTGTAAATATCTATTAGATTTCAAAAAATTTTAAGGAAATTACTTGTCAAATCATTAGTCAGCTTTTCATTAATAAATTCAAATTAAATTGAGTTTAAATAGTAATTTATAAAAAAATATATAAGACAAAAAAGTAAACATAATCCTTCAATCTAGATAATTTTGCTTTTTAGTTTCAAATATTAGAGGCATAATCTATGACTTTTAATCTCAATTCAATTGATATGAGTGGATTATTCAAAATAAGTCGTGTATCAAAAATTAAAATCTTAAATAACTTATCAATTAAGGAGTTAATTGAAAAATTAAGAGAGAATTTACCTGAATTCAATCAAGGGACTGCAGAAGTACCAGGCATTGGATTTACAATCCATAAGAATTTTAAATATCCGAATGATATCAAACAGGATGATGTGTATAATAGATTTTCACAGAGCCTTATTTATGTTGAATATATTTTAGAAATTTATTCACATATTCAATTAAAAGATGATGATGTGGATTCTATAGGCGAAAATTATATTTTAACAAATCTCGCTAAGGGATATATTTTTATTAAACATCCCGATTTATTACTTTTCAAAGGAAGTGGTGAAATTTATGATATTGTTTGGGAAAGATTTATTGAAGCTATGAAGAATGTCGTGAGAATTCAGAAAAATATTGAGTTTGATTCTGAATTTTTATTAAAACTGCTTGAAAGAAGAAAGTTAAATCAAGAAACGCTTGAGAATGACTTTTTCATTGGAATGTTATGGGAATTATCACTAATAGGAAGAAAAAGAACAGAAAGAACAGGTATCCAAATAAAATATCCCCCGTACATTTTTGAATCTGATATAATTCTAATTTCAATATTGAGATTTAATTATCCAGAGAAATGCTTAATTGATTTTAGAATACGTGATATTTATTGTACATTGGCATTATTTCAAAATGGAACAATTAATATCAGACAGCAGAAAGGTAAATTCAAGGTTTATGACAATATTGAGAGAGCATTATATGGATGCTATGCTATCTATCGGTTAGTTCAATATTATGAAATCTGGGAGAATTTAAATATAACTCAACGATTAATTACTACGGATTTCATTAATTCTGTAATTGATGATTTGGAGGATAGAGGATTGCCTGGTTTCAATATAGGAATTGAATTTCTAAGACATTATGCAAAAATTAGAGGTGAACTATAAGATTAATGACAAAAAAAGAAAGCATAATCTTTTTCCTCACAAGCGAATTAAAGCACATATGAAAGATTTTGGAGCAAGAGGCTTCAGATTTGGAGTGGTTCAAACTACTGAAAAAATACTTTATCACTACCTAGAAAAATTAACTAAACATGTAATTATAGTAACCAAAAAATTTCATAGAATTCAAATTTCTATTGAAGATCTTAAATTGGGCTTATTACGTGTAGATAAAAAGTTATATGAAGATATTTTTAAATCAAATGAAGTAGATTAACTTTTAATTTAAGATTTCGATGTGAATTGAATATTAAATTTGTCTAGATTCTGGTAGTTATGTGAAACCTAATTTATCTAATTGGGAATTACACAGCTCATCACATTTTTCAATGTAGCAATTTTTCCGGCTCACATGAAAAAAATCAACCGTTTCATATTTTTCACAGAGATGATACACTTCACTACATAATTCCGACAGATGT
>JAEOTH010000096.1 GCA_016839915.1 Promethearchaeota archaeon | reverse complement strand
TTATGCTTTTGATCCGACATTTTCCCCCAAAGGTAAGACTGCTCTCGTTGCTGGTTTCAGTTGCAAATTTGAAAATTGGGAAAAATTATATCAGAATAGAGAGAAATATCAACAGGAAAAAAAAAAAGTGGAAAAAGCTGTTATCGCTTTTCTGAAAAAAATTATACCTAACATTCAAGATAAAATCGAAGCTATCGATGTAGCAACACCTATGACAATTGTTCGCTATACCAATAACTGGAAAGGTTCCTATATGGGTTGGGCTAATCCCTTTTCTGTGAAAATATCAAAAACATTGCCCAAGCTGAAAAACTTTTTCATGGTTGGTCAATGGGTTGGTGGTACAGGTGTATCCGGTGCTGCTCAATCCGGTAGAGATTGTTTGGAGTATATATGTGTAAAAAATAAAAAAGAGTTCATAACTACCAAACCGTGATATCACAAATCAACAATAGGGAAATGAAGAATTATAAATTAACACATATTTTTTTTCTATGAACCGTAATTTATTAGTTAAATCACATTTGAACTAAATATGTATACATATTTAATTTAGATGCATAATCATGGGCTTATATTAGAGCTATTTTAGAAACCAGTTCATAAAAACAGAAAATGGGCTCTAATTCTTTTTAATATTAAAAAAAAGATAATGATCATAAAAGAATATAAAAAGTGATATAAATATGGTTGAAATGGTTCAATTAAAAAAAAATGAGGTAAATACAGATTTAGGACAAGAAAACAATTTACTTGAAAACCTATATCCGGTAAGTAAAAAAGAACTTAAAGAAGTTTGTAAGGTTTTAGGAGATGCATTTTCAAAAGATCCACTTATGGAAGCTTGGGATCTTAAAGGGGAGGAAATTAGCAAAATGTATGAAATGTTCATTAGATATTGTCTAAGATATGGTCGTGTTTATGCTACATCCGAGGAACTTGAGGGTATTATGGCAATGCTTCCAAGTAAATATGGAAACATGAGAGCGTGGCAAATTATTCGAAGTGGAGCAATTTTTCCTGCGTTAAAAATATATAAAAAGTTTGATAAGAAAATACTGGAAACTCTTAAAGTGATGGAAGAAGAAAAGACAAATTTCATGATACATCCACATCTCTATCTCTCTGTTCTTGGTGTATCACAAAAAAATCAAAGGAAAGGTTTTGGAGGGAAAATGCTAAGAGCTCTCATAGAAAAAGCAGAAAATGAAGGATTACCCATATATTTTGAGACAGAAACAGAAGGAAATGTACAATTTTATAAAAAATGTGGATTTGAAGTGATAAAAAAGATTACATTACCGCATTTTAATCTTCCCATGTGGTATTTGGTTTCGAAAAAATATCGATCTTTATGAAAGGAATGGTTACAAGTAATTAAATATTTTAAAATATAAAAGAAAAGAAAAAAAATTATTGTAGCTTATCCTTCATTTCCATGTAGAAGTCGAGAGACTCTGGGTTTCTTAAAGCTCCACGATTAGCAACTGACAAGCCATGGATAATTTTAGTAACCGCAATTTCTACTTTTTTATTGCTAAAAGTATAGGGAATACCATCTGCAGGCGCTTTAAATATCAGTTTGGGGATATGTCTTGGACTAGTTTTTTCTCTTAGAGTTTGCTTGATTTTTACCTTCAATTCATCTGTTAGTTCATAACCTTCATTTAACAGTACGAACATTATAATTCTAATGTCATCACTTATCTTTTGCCCTATAACTAATGAATCGGCTATTTCAGGTAACTGCTCGACTACATTATAAATTTCTGCAGTTCCTATACGCACTCCGCTTGGTTTAAGCACAGCATCAGACCTTCCCCAGAAAGTAATCCCACCAGTATCACTATGAATAACAATATAGTCTCCGTGTCTCCATACATTCTTGCCAACATCCTTATAATAATCAAAATAAGCAGCTTTATATTTTGTCATGTTGTCGTCATCACCCCAAAAATGGGTTGGCATTGAAGGGGCAGGTGCTTCACATACGAGTTCTGCTTGTTCGTCTTCAATTGGTTCAGCTTTTCCAGAATATGATTCAACTTTCATTGCTAAAGCTCGACCTTGTAATTCACCAGAATATATCGGAAGAATGGGTATAGCTCCCGCAAAACAGCCATTTATATCAGTTCCTCCGCTGATAGAGTTAAAGAATAAGTCTTTCTTAATCTCTCGATATACGTATTCAAATCCTTCGGGAGAGAGTGTAGATGCTGTTTGTGAGATTTCTCTTAGTGAGCTTAAGTCATATTTCTCGGCAGGTTTAACCCCAAGACCCATTAAATAATGGATAAAAGCTGCACTTGTACCAAATATCGAGATCTTATGCTTTTCAATTAATTCAAAAAACCTAAGAGGATCAGGATAGAGAGGATTACCATCATAAAGAAATATTGTACATCCTACTGCTAGCCCACTGATGAGCCAATTCCACATCATCCAGCTCGGTGCTGTGATATAATTAAGAACATCACTCCTTTTACAATCTGTAGAAAGGATAAGTTCCTTTAAATGATTAATAAGAACGCCACCACCACTTTGTACCATACATTTTGGTTTTCCAGTTGTTCCAGAAGAGAACATCACATAAATTGGATGATCAAAGGGCAATTGTTCAAATTCTAATGGTGGATTCTCATCTTTAGCTATAAAATCTTCCCAATTTACTGCTTTAGGAATATCACTGACATCAACTTTACCATCAGAAATATAGGGTACAACAACAACTTTCTCGATTGAGGGAATAGCTTCAACAACTACTTTTATATTATCTCTAATATCAAAAACTTTATCTCTGTAATAGTATCCATCAACGGTAAAGAGTATTTTTGGTTCAATTTGACCAAATCTATCAATAACTGCACTTGGTTGAAGTTCAGCACCACAAGAAGCCCAAATTGCTCCAATAGCTGTAGCTGCGAGCATTGCAATTGGTGTTTCAATCAGATTCGGAATATAAGATACAACTCGATCGTTTACGTATATCCCAATATCTTTAAGAGATTTTGCCAAACGTGAGACAATTTTGTTTAATTCTAAGTATGTAATTTGTTTTGATACCTTCTTCTCACCCTGGAAAATAAAAGCTAACTGATCATCTTTATATTTCAAAAGATTTTCAGCGAAGTTCAACTTTGCTCCAGGAAACCATTTTGTGCCTGGAAATACATTTAAATCTTCAACGACCTTATCATAAGCTTGAGAAGCTATTATACCAGAAAATTTCCACATCGCATCCCAGAAATTTGGTATCTGTTCTACCGACCATTTATAAAGATCTTTACCTCCCTTTAAGTTTTGTCCGTATTCTTTATTAACATATTCAATAAAACGGGTTGCTTCTGCGTTTTTAATCCATTTTCTAGAAGGTTCCCATAGTTTTTTTCTTTTATCACTCATAATTTTCACAACTTATATAAAATGATGCTTAATTATCAATTTTAATTTTCTTTTTAAAATATATTAATGTTATTAGATAGTAATAATTAGAATAAGAATTAAACGTCTAATGATTTCTTCTATATTCTACATATTCACATATTTTTGCAATACAATTCACAGGTCTATCCCATAATTTAAAGAGAGTTGCTCCATTTTTCCTGAGTTTTTTTGACCAAGAACTATTAAAATTCATAGGGTTAACATATAATATTGGTATGGTATACTTCTGGCTATTGGCCATAGTTGGTTGGAGCAATTTTTGAGCTAATTTATTTAAAACTTCATCTGGTTGTTGCTGAAACTCAGCATTTTGAGCGATTTGATCATATTTCAAATACTCACCTAATGCTTCTTCCCATCCAAATACTCCATATTGAACTATTACATCAATTTCTCCTGATTTCATTAAAATTTCAGGTAATTTAACGTAAAAATACGGCAGATTCATATCAAAAGTACAATCTACAGGATTTTTATAACTTGCGGTGGGTGGTAAAACATCTTTTAATTCCAATTGAAGAGATTCTGAAAATTCTGGGACAACTAAACCATGTTTCTCAGCGTTATTTGCGATCATGGCTCCTGGTCCACCTGAATTTGTTATAATACCAAGTCTTTTTCCTTTTGGTAATATCCCCTTCGATAACACGACAGCAATATCTAAAAATTCTTGAACATAATCAGTTGTTATAATACCCGCTTCTTTAAAGACTCCTTTATATATTCTAGAATTTCCTGCTAGCGATCCTGTATGGCTCTGTAGAGCTCGATTTCCTGCTTTTGTTCCTCCTACATAAATAGCCACTATTGGCTTTTTTGGAGTAATTTGCTTAGCCAATTCTAAGAATTTCTTTCCTCTTTTTATCTCTTCGAGGTATAATCCAATTATTTCGGTATATTTATCATCTTTATAGTATTCTAAACAATCTACTATATCAATATTTGCTTCGTTGCCAACAGAAAGAGATCTACTCAAACCTAAATCTAAGTTAGGAGGATCAAACCAAATATGACTTGAAAGAGTTCCGCTTTGTGAAGCTATTGAAAATTTACTCCTCTTAAGATTTTCCCAAATAAAGATGTTAAATGATTGGTTTTGATCTTCCCCCCAATTATTAAACACTCCTAAACAATTAGGACCAATAAATCTAATTCCAAATTCTTTAGCTATGTTGTTGATCTCCTTAGTTATTGTATTTTTACGATCCCCTATTAATTCTCGAAAACCTCCAGAAATTAAAATTATCTTTTTAACTCCTTTTTCACCACATTCTTTAAAAACTTGAGGAACTAATTTAGCTGGAAGAACAATAACTACAAGATCAGGAATCTCAGGAACATCAATTATTTTATTATAAGCTTTAAATCCCATTACCGAATCTAACTTTAGATGAATTGGATATACATTTCCATTAAAACCAGATTTAATCAAATTCATAAGTTGAAGCCCTGCTAAAGAACTACCTTTATTATTAGCTCCATAGATAGCAATGCTTTTTGGATTTAAAAATCCATGAAGAAAGTGATTCTCACTCATATGTATTACCTCATATCAAAAAATATAGCATGATTTTAAAACCTAAATTTTTGGAAAAATAAAATAAGAAATTAAAAAATAAAAAATCTTATTTAATTATTTTTTTATTTTCTTACATTTAATGATCTATTATGTATTCTTAGGAGAGATAATTAGAAATTATAAGTCTGAATATTTTTGTCCACGAATAGCATAAAATGAATCAGATAATTAAACTAATTTTCATAGCAATTTAGGCATAACTAAATTTATATGTGAGTTTGAATATTTATAATTAGATAAAATAAATCTAAAAATCTCAAGGTGAGAAATAATTAAAATTTTAATTTATGGAGCAGGAGTAATAGGCAGCATTTTTGCTTATAAACTTAAAAGTGGTGGAAATGATGTTTCAATTCTCGCAAGAGGAAAACGTTTAGAAGATTTAAAAAAACATGGGCTTATTATTCAAGATGACATTTTTCACAAGATATACAAAACAGACATCAATGTTGTAGATCGATTAAATAGTGAAGATTTTTATGAGGTTATCTTAGTAATTATGCAACGACAACAAGTTAGTCAAATTTTACCCATTCTAAAGGAGAATATTAGTCCCATCATAATTTTTACAGGAAACAACCCTTCAGGAGCTGCTGAATATTTAAACTGTATTGAGAAAAGTAGGATTCTCCTTGGGTTTGGAGGGCCTGGTGGTTATAGAGAAGATCATAAGATTATTGCAGCTTATGTAGATGATGCTATTTTATATGTAGGGGAGCTTGATGGAAAAAAAAGTGATCGATTGAAAAATATTGAACACGTTTTTACAAATTCAGGAATCAAAGTTGATATTAGTGAAGATATTGATGCGTGGTTAAAAACCCATATGGCATTTATAAGTCCATTAGCCATGGGAAGTGAAGCAGCAAAAAAACAAAATAAAACACTTGGAACAGATATTGAAATTGCTAAATTAGCCCTCCAAGGATTTCGAGAAAATGTTAAGGCATTAAAGGAGCTTAGTATCCCTATTCTTCCGAAAAAATTTAAACTACTTACTTGGATTCCGTTATCTATAATAAGAAAAAAGCTTGTTAAACTTATCAATTCTGAGTTTGGGAGAATTGCATTATCAGGACATGCTAATGCTGCGAAATATGAAATGAAAAGGCTTTCAGAGGATTTTTTTGAAGTAGTAAAAGATGTAAAAACTGATATGAGTTCAAATCAAAAACTCTACAAATTAAGTTTTGCTTGATTTTTAAAAGTATAGAAATTCTAGCAGAAAATTCTATGTAAAAAAGTATTTTAGAAATTTTTAATTTTAAAATTTTATGGTTAAAATATTTGAAGATTTAAGGATCCTTGATTGCTCACACTTTAGAAACAAGCTTTTCGCTTTAAGGGGCAAAATTCATCTCGGGTCCATGGACAAGTACATTTTTTGCTGACCAAGGGGCAGAAGTAATAAAGGTAGAAAATTGAATGCAATTCGCACTCTATACTATAACCGCCTCCTTTTGGAGAAGCTTTCCGTTTATTTGTGCTTTATGATAAAACTATTTTTCCGTTATTTTCAATTTTAAATAGAGGAAAGAAATCAATTTCACTTGATTTAAGAAAGGAAGAGGCTAAAGAGATATTTAAAAGATTAGTGAAAAAATCAGATGTACTTGTGGAAAATTTTGTGAAAGGAACAATGGAAAAATGGGGATTAGGATACGATGATTTAAAGGAGATTAATCCTCGGTTAATATACGCAAAAATTTCTGGTTATGGAAATGAAGGATTAGAACAATATACTCAGAAAACTGCTTTTGATATTATTATTCAGGCTCAAGCAGGGATTCTTGATGCTTTAGGCTTTAAGGAAGGTCCACCAAGACTACCTATAGCAGATTATACTGCGGGACATATTGCAGCAATAGGGATAAGCCAAGCTATGTACCATAGAGAACGAACAGGGGAGGGGCAATTTATAGATATCTCAATGCATGATATAATGTTTGCAATAAATATTAGAGCTCAAGCAAAAGAATTTATACCAAGAGCTCAACACATTGATGTAGCTTCAAGATTTTTACCTATTTACAACCAATACCATTGTAAAGATGGGTTAATTGTGTTAACTACTCTTACAGAAAAGCAATGGATTAGGTTATGCGAGAATGTGTTAGAAAAACCAGAATTAGTAAAAGATCCTCGGTTCGACAATATTATAAAACGATTTGATCATATTGAGATTTTAGATAAAATGATTGAAAAATGGAGTGGGAATTTAACTAGAGATGATGCAATTAATGAACTAGAAGCAGTAAGAATTCCATGCGGTAAAACTTTAAGAATTGATGAGGTTCATAATCATCCAAATTTAAAAGAAAGAGGGATGCTCTGTGATCATTTTGATTTCTCTAAATGGGGTGTAGAAAAAGCCACAATACCCAATCGTTTAATAAATTTCTCAAATACTATAGGTACTGTTGAAACTTCAGGACCTGAATTCGGCGCAGATAACGAAGAAATTTACTGTGATCTACTTGGTTATAATAAAGATGATCTAAAGGCATGGAAACATAAGAAAATACTATAACTAGAAGAAGATAAAATAAAGTTGAATATCAATAACCATATTAAATCGCTTCTCTTTTTGTTAATTATAATATAAAGTATATGAATTTTAATATTTAAAAAAATTATCTAACTAAATTTACTTTAAAAAATAGGGAAAAGAAATGAGTGATGAAGGAGAAGAAAAAGAAAATTTCATAGAAAAATTGAATAAACAATTTACTGATTTCGTTGGAAGTGTTTTTGGGGATTCTGGGAAAGATTTTATAGAAGAGACTTCTGAAAAAATAAAAGAATTCAGTTCTGGTGCTATTGAAAAATTTATGGAATTTAGTGATGATGTAATTGAAAAGCTCAAATTAAACGAAAATGAACAAATAATTAAAGCACGTGATAGTGTAGAGGATTTGTTAAAACAAGCGGGACTCTTAAAAGAAGACAAAGAAGAAGAGGAATTTTAATTCGATACTATTCGCTAATTTATATGAAATAATAATAAACTATTTCTTTATTTATTCTAAATTCTTTATTTATTCTATATTTAAAAGTTACAGAACGTTAGAATTTTCTAAAAAAGATTTAATTTCTTCTTGAGTTGCATTGAAAAGTTCTGATATTACCATTAAAGATGTTGTTTGATCCATTCCTAATCCTGTATAATCTTGATATAATTTTATCCAAGTTTCTTTTTGGGTATATTTTTCTGGATGTTCTGCTTGGATATGAGCCCAATAAGGGTGTTCTAGTTCGATTCCACAATAAGGACAAAAACGAGACTCTTCTTCACTCATACTATTAATCCCTAACCTTAATAATCAATAATTTTTTTTTTTTTTGAATAATAGTAATAAACCAAAAGTTAATTTAATTCTTTCAGTTTTTCATCAACTCGAATATTGATATTTAGCATTATATTTTAACTCGTTCTTTTTAATAGTATATACGCATTTAGTCTAAAATTAAATATGAAAAAAAATATTAATTTTTTAACAATATAATATAAATAAATTTATTTCTTTGATTCTAAATTGAAGGAACTTTACGAATTAGGTTTTGTTTTTCGAGGATTTGTTCTTGTGAACCATGTGTTAAAAGAACTACAGCTTCAGAAAGAGAGTGGAATAAATAAGGATCTTAGAGGCGCTTTTATTTCTGCTATTAATACATTTGTAGATACCGCTTTCAATAAGAATTCTATAGAGTATTTAGAATCAGGAAATATTTTGTTTATCTTTAAAATAGCTGAAATTCAATCGGTAGACAATCGTGTTAAAGAACCTATAATTTTATATGGTTTAGTTGATAAATCAAAAAAAAAATCTGATAAATTGGTTAGGAAATTTTTCGAAAGGGTAGAACCTGTATTACAACTGTTTATCCAAAAGTATAATGGCGCTGATTTCACGGAATTAAACCAATTTGAATCTTTTCAAGAAGTTGTAGAAGAATTCTTTATTAAGAAAGAGACCAACCTTTAGGTTTAACTCTGGAATATTGAATTATTCCTTGTTCTTTTAATGAATTAATCTCTTTTTCGGCTTCACTATTAGAGAATCCCATACTCTTGATATCATTAATAAATTGAGCTTTAGTACCTACTACCTTTTTTTCTTTTAAATATTCAATGATAACATCTCTTAATGGCCCCCCAGCACTAATTTTTTTGTCAGAGATAACTTCTTTGGTTTCACTTCCTAAGGCTTTTACCAATTTCTCTTTTTTAGGTTTCACTGGTTCTTCGATTACTAATGGTTGTACCTTAGGTTTTGGTTGTTCCTCTATTAAAACTTCAGCTTTTGCTTCTTTAGGCATTTCTTTTTCAATTTCTTCACTCGGCAAGCTCCAAACTGGATAAGTAACCTTTTCATATATAACTGATTTCTGTGTTTTTAAAAGAGTAAATTCCTCTAATATTTCATCTTCAGAATATCCTAATCCTGTTAATTCTTTCATTAAATCTTTTAAGTGCCCCTTTTCTTGTAATATATTAAAAATTTGTTCCCTAATATTCGATGGAACCTCTTTTATTTTTGCTATTTCCTTGATTAAATCTTCTTTTTTACCTGCTTCTCCATCTGAGATTTTCATTTTTTGAGGAATTTCGAGAGATTGTTTTTTTCCCCATTCAAAATCAGTGACGTTTCTAATTGTACGATCATATCCACCAAATACAATATGCTTTAGCTTTTTATCTTCACCTGTAATATAGCAAACGTTTTTAATGGATGTAGATACTTTAGTCTTCCATTTTAATTCAAATTCATGTGAATCTAAGTAAGGATTATGAAATACTCTTAGAGAACCATCTGCACATCCTGCAACAATTTCTTTAGCATTGTCACCATCAATATCTTCAATTAATAACGAAATTGGCCTTCCTTCTTCTGTGCTTATCTCTTTAATAGTTTCTCCTTCACTATTTAAAATTCTAATGAAAGAATCATCAGTGCTTAGTAAAATTTCATTAAATCCATCATTTGTTACATCTCCAACTTTGATATCATTGATCTGAGTATTGTAATTTTGTTGCCATACAATATCTAGCATATTATCTTGAAATTGAATCAATTGGACTAATCCATTTTTAGTTCCAACTAATAATCCATAAATAGGTTCGTCATTGTCTGGTAATTGCAGGTACCCCAATGTGCAAGTTATAACCCAAGAATCGTAATATAGCATATATTTTGCCTCTTTAGCTTTAATACCATCGAAAATTCTAAGAGTTTTATCATCACTTCCAAAAATCAGTTCAATGTTCCCGTTTCTTGTGAAGTCTCCTGCTATACAACAATTAATTCTCTTGGAAGCCTTATAACGCATTAATCCTGTGAGTTTTTTCTTTGCTAAATTTAATTTCAAAACCATGAAATTACCATCACCAGCTCCAACTAATACTTCATCACATCCGTCTCCGTCAAGATCTATAGAATAACTGCATCTACACCATCCATCAAAAGCTCTATCATCAATGATATTCATTTGTTCATCCATTAAATAAACAGTTTTATCATGTCCCCCAAAGACTAAAAAGCTATTCTGCTTACATTTCAATACTGAACAAGTTAACACTGCATCTGGGCATTCAAACATCCAATTAAGCTGATAACGTTTTCTTAACATGATTTCTCAAGACTTAATAAAAGTAGTAATTAAAATAAATTTCATTATTTATTCATTTAATACTTATCCCTAAGTTTATTAAACTATTATTGTAAATATAAAAAATAAAAAAAATAAAATGCTTGTTTAATTTTAAAGCGCTAATTGGGCATCAGATGGGCTATATTTACCTGTACCTGTTATCTCATATGTAATTTCTAACTTATCTCCAACTTCCAAAACATCAATATCCCACTTTAATGTATCCTGACCTACTTCATCAGTGATTTCTGGAGTCATGGAATAGGTTCCATACTCAAATGAATCAGGAACCTTGTCTAGAAGTATTAAATTATGTAATTTGGATTCTCCGATATTTTCAAGAGTTAAAATAATTCTGTAATTTCCCAGCTCTCCCACAGGAAGAACTTCCTTGCCTATACGGAATTTTCTTCTAATGTGCATTGCCTCAATTACAGGAACCTCTGGTTTGAATTCTAACTCTTGACTAACAGGAAAAGTGTTTGCAAGATAGATGATTTCAGATTCAAAAGTAGATTCACGTGCAGGGTTTACACAATGAATAGGATATTCAAATTCTAAAGTTGAGTCAGGTTTAAACATACCTGTACTACTGTTTTTTAAATCTTTAAGATCTATTATAAATGCTTTTTCTTCAAAACTCACAGCTCCAGCTGATACTTCGACTTCTTCTCTGTCCCATACTAATTTGATTTCACCTGCTTGTGGTGGTTGATATTCATCAGAGAAATATTGTTGAATAACTTTAACCTCATCAAGTGGTGCTGAACCGTTATTGACCATTTTTACTTTAGCAATAACATCTTTCGTTCGATATGTTGGAACTTCAGTTAAGTTATATGACATTACTCCAGTGATACTTCCTATTTCTAAAATAACATCTGATACTGCCATTGATCCCTTTACAATAGTCTGAAAATCTGGCATTACTCTAAATTCTAATTTCTTTCTAAAGGTTGGATACTCATCACTCTCATATTGCCATTTTGTTGAGTGCCATTGTGCACCGCTTGGTAACATTGGAACATCATTAGGATCAATATCTACAAATTTTTTCGTTTCATCTTCTGGAGAATATACATCTGCATTGAAAAGTTGTATGATAAATTCTGATGAGTTGTCAAATACAAGCTTACAATCAAAAATACCTGGTTCTTCATCTCGTTCAACTGTATCCACGTAGAATTTATTTCTGGTATATGCATCAAATTTGTCTATAGCTAACCCTTCGGCATAAGAAGATGCCGCTTGATATGTAACCTCGATTGACCCTGTTTTTCTTTTAGTAATATCAGTTACCATAATATTGCAAGTAAATTTGCACATCACGGTATATTCAGGAGCCAATTTATCAATTGTCCAAAGTATCTGATTACCCTGGATTTCAGCTCTACCTTCAGTGGTATCTCTGATTACTGGATTTGTAAACTCATTAGGGATATTCTTTATTACTTTAATATTTGTAACGGGTTTATCAAACAAACTTCTAATTGCTATAGCATAAGTAACAACATTATCTTTATCAATAGAGATTCCAAAAGATTCTAAGCCAGTTTCGGTAAGAGTTCCGCCATCTCCCCATGTCTCTCCTTCTTCTTCCTCTTCTTCTTCCTCTTCTTCTTCTTCCTCTTCTTCTTCTACAACTGGAGGTTTAGAAGAGACTTTACCTGTTTTATCTTTTGATTTCAATAATTCTTTTTCAATATCATTGATATTTAAAACTTCATCAGCATTAGGAAGTGTACTTATAAATTCTTTAATAAGCAATAAATTTGTTATATCCTTCGTTATTTTAAATTCTCTTGAGTCAACATTATCTGGTTCATCGGTACCTAATTCCTGTATTGAAATATTTTTTGATTTCAAATCTGTACTTCCAATTTTTTCAAGAGAAACATCAATATCCCACAATCTATCGGTATTACTTGGATTCTCTATATTAAACTTTCCACTATGGTTAAATGATTCAATATTTGCGTCATGATCTTGTTTAACGTCCACTTCTTCAATTATTTTTACTAGAGCTAGTAATCCCTCTCTATTCCTATCTTTCAATACAATACTTCCTTCTAATTTTCCAGTGTCCTCATCATAAGTCTCAATAACAGGGGTTGAAGTGTCTCTATCAATTAACTCAACGCGTCCAGTGTCCATATCTTTTCTTTTTAGTCCTTCAGCAACAATTTCTTCATCAGCTTCTGCTTTATCCCAACCCATTCGCGCTTTTGGTTTTGGTTCTCTCTTTTTCTTATCTTTTTTAGCCATTGCTATTTACCAAGATTATTATTTGTATTAAATTGAAAATTATTTACCAATTAATAAAAATTAATCGATAATCTATTTTCAACTACAAACTTTAAAAAATTTTTCAATATCTAAATTATTGCTCAGTAGGACGATTCAATTAAATTAGAAAAAAATCTAATTCAATTACTTCAAATTATTCTTTGAAATTGAATTTCATTAGAATTTCCTTTCAAATTCTTTTGGTGTAAAAGGAAAACTATTAGGATCTCTAAATTCATGACCACACATGGGGCATTTAATATTACCCTTTCGAGTTTTGGAATCAGAATATCTGAAACTAAAACCACAAAGAGGACAAATTATTACTTCACTCATTCTCTCTATTCCTAGTATAACATTTATTATTCAAATTTATTTTGTTAATTTATTTTGTGAGTAAGATTAAGACTATATCATTGACATTAGATCCCGTCGGCCCTGTGATTATTTCAGTACCTAATTTCTTAAAAAATGTATTTGAATCATTTTTTACCAGATAGTCTTCTGAATTAATATTGTTAGAAATCATTTGTTTCATTACGTAATTGTCAATTAATGCACCCATTGCTTTACTATTTCCTTCAATCCCATCTAAATTCGCACCAATAATTAAAAAATTATAATCGATCATTTTATCTTTTACATTATTCAAGTAACTTAGGAGCATCTCTTGATTCCTTCCCCCAATACCATTTCCCTTGATCGTGACAGTTAATTCACCAGTTCCAATTAAAGCAAGGCGTCGAATCTTATTTTGATTTATTCCTTTTATATCTTGTGAAATTTTAGATAAAAGTAATTTTCCATATTCTCTAGCTTCACCATTTATTTTATTAGAAAAATAATGAAATTCAAATCCTTTATTATTAAAAAAAGATTTAAGTACTTGAGCAACAGAAGCCACACTGCCAATCAAATAATTATGAACATTCATAAAACAAATATCATTTGATTTTGGAGTCTCTAAACCTTGGTCTATTAATCCTTTTTCTAAATAATTCTTTACAACTTTGGGTATTTTCCCAAAGAGCTGATATTTCTTTAAAATTTCAAGTGCATCCTTAAATGTGGTATAATCAGGCACAGTAGGCCCAGAAGCAATCGAATCCAATTTATCACCAACAACATCCGAAATAATCAATGAAATTAAGGTAGCTCTACTTGAATTATACAGTCTTTTTGCCAAATTTCCTCCTTTAAAATCTGATATATGTTTCCTTATAACATTAATCTCATGAATTGATGCTCCTGATGAAAGGAGTAAAAAATTTACTTTTTGTAAATCTTCAATATTTATATCTTGTTTTGGTAAGGGAAGTAAAGCAGAACCTCCTCCAGAAATTAAACAGAATATAAGATCATTTTGTTTTGAATTTTCAATAATTTCCATCATTGATTTTGTTCCTTTAATTCCAATTTCATTCGGAATAGGATGTGATGCAAAATTGACTGAAATTTTGCTATCTTTAAAAATTTCTAAGCCTTCAGAACCCTCTGGTATATTAATAATACCTTCATAATCGATATCTTTCATATTTAACAGAATACTCTCAAGTGAAGATGCCATTTCAGTAGTAGCCTTACCACCACCAATAATATAGATTTTATTGATTTCTTGTAAATTATATTCATCATTTTGAATAAATATTTTATTTTCTTGGTATTTTAATGCTTTTTCCATTAAGATTTTGGGTTTTACGGTAAAAATTGATTTTTCAAGTGCTTGAAGTCCTATTTCTCTTAGTGTGAATTGATTTTTGTCTAAAGAATTTAACAATAGTTGGGTTATATTCTTGATAAACAATTAAAACACCTTAATAGTTTGGTTATTTGTTTTTAAACTCAAGATATCGATTACGTAATTTACTTTAGATTTGTTCGATATGTGGGTAATAAAATATTGCTTTTCATGAACTTTATTAATATCTAGTTTTACTAAATATTTGTTTATCACTTAAGTCTTGATATTTCACATAGTATTGATCAATAATAATTAATAATTAGTATGCTACGTCAGGCATTTGTGCTCAAAGGAAATGATATTATTTATAAAAGGTTCTATGGCAACGCTATAAATAGTACTGAGATTGAGGATCTTAGTTTTAGAATCAATACCGAAGCAAAAAGAGCCCTTGGGAGAACACTAGGATACTTTGATTTTATAAAATTTAGAGTATCGTATGATGTTGAGCTAGAATATAATTTAATATTTATTTTCATAACTGGATTAATGGATGATTTTTTTAGAACAATTAAACCACAATTAACTAATTTCAAGAATCTATTCCTAAACCGTTTTAGTGATAAATTAAGAGATACTGAGTTAAATAATTTAAACTTCGCTGGGATTAACGTAGCACTTGATGAGATGCATAGAAACCTAAAGCCTAAAATTGCTGTGGTAGGGTTTGCGGGAGTTGGGAAAACAACAATAAAAAAATTAATAAAAATGGATGAAATACCTCTCCAACATGTTCCTACGATTACTGGAGAAATTGCTACTATCAAAATAGGAAAATTATTCTTCAGGCTGTTTGATTTTGCTGGACAAGAGCAATTTAAATTTCTTTGGAAAGGTTTTATAAAGGAGAGTGATGCTGTGCTTATAGTTACAGATTCTACAATAAAGAATGTTGAAAAAAGCAAATTCTTTTTAGATTTAAAGGTTAAAGAAGTTCCTCATGCTCGAATAGCTATTATAGGAAACAAACAAGATTTACAGAATGCGTTGAGTGTACAAGAAATTGAAACTCTAACAGGTTTAAAAACTTATCCAATGGTGGCGAATAGAAAGGAAAACCGCAATAAAATGATCCGAATTATAGCAGATATTTTAGATATGAGCACAGAAGATTCTCCACTATTATCTGAATTATTCGAAAGTACTGACTTAAGTTATGAAACATTATTCGGACTGGAGGAAACTGAACCGGTGAGAGAAGAATCATTAATAACAATAGAGGAACTAGTTCCAGAAATAATTACTCAAATTGAGAAAGAAGAAGATATTAATGATACTCGAGCACGAATAGACAAAATTGCTTCTAAAAGTATTGTAACAGAACCAACATTCTTTAAAGGTAATAATATACTTGAAGAAGATATTAATATTCCCATTGAGGATGGTCTAATATCTTCTGAATTATATAATAAATTTACAGAAATTAACTCTTTTACAATGAATAAAAAATTAGGTATGTTGTTTACTGCCATAAATTGTGTTTTTCTAACAATAACTAAACCTAATGATTTTCCAAAATTCAGCTCTTTTCTAAGAGGTTTTAAAATGGATGTATTTAGTTCAAAAGAAATTAATATCATTCGCAAATACTATGGTAAAATTATGAAAAACGCTAAAAATTAAGAATTTTAGGATGATTCTAACGACTGATATAATGTACCTTAAAAGAAACTAACTTTTCATCTTTAACGATTATCTCTCTATAACCTCCTGCAGTTTCTGGGTGCCGATAGCTCCCTAATCCCAATGCTGGAGTTTGAACTATAAAGGGTCCATTCTCAATTATACTTTTTGTGTTATTATATATCTCAGAATAATTATCATAAAAAATTGCTGCGGGATTTTCGATTTTTTTCAATTTAAATGGAGGTGCATCATATACGTTTGATTTTTGGGTTCCAGGATCACCTAATCTAAATTCACGATTGGTATGAGTATGTCCAGATAATGTGAGTATTGTATAACCTTTACAAAATTCAATAAGTTTTTCCCAGTTAGTTGAAACGCAACCATATTTAACGTTGAAAATTCCATCTATACGTGCGTTATATAAAGGCTTTCCTGACCTTTTAATTAAAGATTCTTTAAAATCGCTGAGATTTCTTCTTAAAAATCGGCTTCCTTTTTTTTGAAATAAATTAATACTGTACTTTTTTCCTTCAGCATTTATTGGAGGACCATGGAGGAGAAGAAAAGTTTTGGTATCTTCATCAATTTGATTGTTTATAAGATTTTCTAAATATTTTATTTGTTTGGAGGTAACTCCCGTGACAGATGGATGTCCTGTTATTAAATCCCTAATATTTTTAAAAGAATCTGAACCAGTATTTAAAATAATAAACAAATTGTTCCCAAGCTTAATAGAAAAGTCAGATGAGGAATTTATTTCGGAGAAATACCCATTTAGTGCTAACGAAGTTTTTGTTAAAGCAGTAATAGGTGAAGCAGAAAATAGTTGATTAAGAGCAATTGCCTCAGAAGCGTTTAAACCAATCTTTTTGTACATATCTGCCCAAGTTAAATCATAAGGAAAGGGTCGATAATCATGATTTCCTAATGTAGTAAATATTGGACAGTTTAATTCCTCACCCCTTATAACTCCTCTATATTTTTCTTTTAATGGTGTATTAAGGATTATATTTTTAAAAATCAACCAATTACTATCTTCATATCTAAACTGATTTATTTTATCTAAATTCTTTGTAAGTTTACTCAGTATTGTATAGTCAACAAGATCTCCTGTCAATACTATAAAATCTAGTTCATTTCTAAGAACTTTCTTATTCATCAATTTTATGAATTTTCGAAATTGATTGTTTGAATTAATCAAACGCTTTCTCAATGGGGTTTTAAAATCCGCTTTTTCTTGTATTGGCTCTTTTTTCTTTATTTTCAATTTTTTTTTGATTGTATCGAAAAATTCTTCTACACTCTCTTTAATAGAAGATTCAGTCCAATTTTTAATGATTTCATATAGTCTATCATTCCTTTCTGCTAAGTGTAAATCTGTAGCATGAATAAATGTAAAATCATTCCACTTCTGTTTGGAAATAACTAGTGAATGATAATTAATTTGGCTATTGGGGTAATGAATATCAAACATTACAAAATTTCGCTCTTTTAAAAACTTTAGAACTTCCTTACTTGGATTAAAATCAATGATTATTTTATAAAATTTATTCAATTGACCAAATACTTTATTTTTTACCAGAAATTCCTCAGGATTCAATTCTTCTGTATTAGAAACATTTCGAATTGAAGTTAATGAAGATATTTCAACACGTTTAACTTTAGGAAATATGGGATCGCCTCTATGGAGTTGAGACTTTAATTTTTTCAATTGTGTCAAATCAAGATCTGTGGCTGTTGAAATTTCCATTTTTTCCTTAAGGAACTTTTTTCTTTTTTTCCTAGCTCTTTTTTCTTTCCATTTTGAAAAAAGACCCGTAGGCTTTTTTACGAAAATTAACTTGTATGACCATTTGTAATCAAATAAAGGAAGTAATTGTATTTTATTTTGAATTGCTTGATTAAAAATTTCTTGGTCAGAAATATCGCTAACAAAAAGTAAAGACATTTGAAATTTTTTCTTTTTTAACTTACGATCTATTTGTAAAATTATTGGGTGCCCTAAATTTGGACTGACTAGTATTGATTTTCCTATCTGCTGCATTTCTGACATACCGAAGAACTATATTAGATTATTAAAAACATTATAAATATGCTTTAAAAATATTATCAAGTCTCTAATTTATAACTGTGGTTATAAACATAATTATTTAACTAAATATTATAGAAAATTATTTATTTTATAATAGGAGAGACAACTTAGGGGAAACAACATAATATCTTAAGTAAAAAATGTTTCTTTTTCAAAAAGTTTTAATTTTAACTAATTAAAATGTAATTATAAATATTTTTTTATGAATAATTGTTTTTTTGAGTTTAATTAATAATGTCGCGTGAAGGTTTTACTAGATCTGACCGTCCTATTGATTATTTAAAGGATTCTTTAAATAAAGTAATTCTTATTAAAGTAAAGCGTAATAGGTTATTTCGGGCTAAATTAATGTCATTTGATGAGCATTTGAATATTTACATTGAGAATGCTGAACAAATCTTTGAGTATCAGGATGAGGAAGGGAATATCCGTGAAGAGCATGAAAGTTTAGGGGACATTGTCATTCGTGGTGATAATATTATATTTATTAATTTATCTAATCAGTGATCCGGCTTAGGATGAATTAAAATCTTTCTATACTTTTTATAGTTCTGAATATAAATACGCACTTAAAAGACAATAAAATTGTTTAAAGAAGAGCAAGCGGAATAATAAATCTAAATATATCATTCAAGTTTTTATTTTATCATGTGTTTATCACATTATAGATAAATTTAATTATACTAGGCCCGTGGCCCAGTCTGGATAAGATTGCAAGCATTCTGCGAGCAATGAAAAGCAGCGCCCTCCTAAGGCGAAGATTGGGGGTTCAAATCCCCCCGGGCCTGCCATTTTTTATTTTTAAAACTTTATAAGGTTTTAAGATTTTTTTAATTTAATGAAAGAAAACTATGTTACAAACTTATCTTATTTGAAAGTACCAATTAGAGCTAGAGTTCCAGAATTTATTTGGAAATTAAGCAGATTTATAATTAGATACGGTTCTGTCCCTTTAACGAAGATTTTAGGGTTTTTGTTAGGTTTGGGGTATGCAAAAAATCGAGTGAAAAGATATCCAGAAACCTTTATCGAATTGAAAGATGGTGTAAAATTAGCTACTGACATTTTCGTACCAAAGAAAATATTTAAGAAAAAGAGTAAATGTCCAACTATATTAGTAAGATTACCATACTGGAAAGATATGTTCAGCTTTTTAGGTTATGGATATGCTGCTTATGGATTTGTAGCAGTAATACAAGATATTCGAGGAACAGGCCACTCAAATGGATTCAATTATTATCTATTTACAGAAAGGGAGGATGGATTAGACACTTTAACATGGATAAGCAAACAGTATTGGTACAATGGAAAAATCGGAATGACAGGAGCAAGTTATTTTGGGATTACACAACTTGCATTATCATGGGATAATGAGTATCTAACTTGTATCTCTCCAGCTATTACTTCTACATTAAATTTATGGAAAAAAAATGGAGGATTACAAATTCATGCTCTTTCAACTTCTATATACAGAATAATGGTAAATATTGTAACTCATCGTGAGATCCCACAGGTTCAGACATTAACAAAATTGATGTTTGAAAGGTTTTTAAACCCCAAATATGCTTTATTTAATGATCCGATTAAAAAAAAAAGTCGGATAAGTCTATCCCAACTAAAAGGTAAAACTATTAAAGAAATTCAAGAACTTTTGGTAGCTTATTATAATGTTAAGAAATTTGATCCTACTAAACGAAGTTATAAAGTATATTTTCAATTTCTAAATGACTTCTTGATTACTCAAGGTTTAGATAAGGATACTTACAAAATGTCTGGATTTTTAGAAATGGATACTAGAAACTTATCACAACCTGTTTTCATGTTGGCTGGTTGGCAGGATATGTTCCTAGAGAAGCAATTAGAGGATTTTTTAGTAATGAAGCAAAAAGCCATTGGAGATGCTAGGAAATACTCGAAAATGATAATAGGCTCATGGGCACATGGAGCAATTGGACACCCTGAAAGTAAAATAAGAAATGCAGGGATGTTAGGTTTTTTCAGAGGTTTTTTAAATCTTAACTGGAATCGCTACTGGTTGATGGATGATGAGAAAGCGTTTCCGGATATAAATAGACCTTCTATTAAATATTGGACAATGGGAAAAAATATCTGGAAATACACAGACGTATGGCCACCAGAAAATATAGCGTATACAAAATTATATCTCCATTCTGGTGGAAAAGCGAATAGTGTCAAAGGAGATGGTATTTTAACTTTTGAAGAACCTGCTAATGAATTAGAAGATACTTATATTTTCAATC
>JAEOTH010000095.1 GCA_016839915.1 Promethearchaeota archaeon | reverse complement strand
TGAACCTTTTGTTAAAACAAAAAGTGGTCGAGTAATAGAAACAGATTTAGTTATTTTATCTATTGGAATTAGACCCGAAAATAAACTGGTTATAGAAGCTGAGTTAGAAGTTACTGAAAAAGGATATGTTACCGTCAATAAGAGAATGCAAACATCTAATCCGAGTATTTATGCAGTAGGTGATATTGTTCAAGTTGATCATTTTCAAACTAAAAAACCAATTTCACTAGCATTAGCAGGTCCCGCAAATAAGCAAGGAAGAATAGCAGCAGATAATATTGCTGGAAGAAATTCAGAATATAAAGGCGTCTTAGGAGCATCTGTTGTTAAAGTTTTTGATCAAACTGTTGCTTCTGTAGGTTTAACTGAAAAAGAATTAAAAAATCTAAATATAGAATACAATAAAATTTATATTCATCCCAATAATCATGCAGGTTATTATCCTGGAGCAATACCAATAACATTAAAGTTAATTTTTGAGGTTCCAAGTGGTAAAATACTTGGAGCACAGGCAGTTGGAGGTCGAGGTACAGAAAAAAGAATTGATGTTATCTCAACCGCAATAAAGTTTAACGGCACTGTTTTTGATTTAGAAGAACTAGAATTAACTTACGCCCCTCCTTACGGTTCTGCTAAGGATCCTGTTAATATGGCTGGATTTGTTGCATCTAATTATCTTAGAAAAGATATGCCTATTTGGCATTGGCATGATTTTATTAGTAGTGAAACTAATGGAGCTATTTTGTTAGATGTTAGGACTAAGGAAGAATTTTCTGCGAGATCTATAGAAGGCTCAATAAACGTTCCAATTGAGGAACTGAGAACCCGTCTAGATGAAATTCCTAATGATAAGTCAATCTATGTTTATTGTGAAGTAGGATATAGGAGTTATTTAGCATTAAGAATTCTATTACAAAGTGGTTTTAAAGAAGTTTATGAACTAACTGGGGGCTTTAAAATTTATGAGATGGCAAATGCGACAACAGAAGAAATAATGGCGGCATGTGGAGGATCTGATAATGTTATTGAAGAATTTGTCCATGAAAAAGCTACTGAAAGTGAAGATTACATAGAAGTGGATGCTTGTGGATTTTCATGCCCGGGTCCTTTAAATGCACTAATTAAAGCGTTTGACACGTTACCGGAAAAGAAGAAATTAAAAATATACGCAACAGATCCTGGATTTAAATCTAGTGTTGAGGCTTATTCTAAATTAAACGAAGCAGTAAAGTTATTACATCTTGGAAAAGAAAAGGGGATGTTAGTTGCTATATTAGAAAGGGTTCAACCTATCGAAGTTAGAACTCCTGTTAAAAAGAAAACCAGAAAAGAACTAAGACCTCCTGATGCACCTCCAGTTTCAGATATTAGTGCTGTTGAGCTTTTTGAACGTATTGGCACTGAAGTAGAACCCCCTCTTATGATTGATGTTAGAACACCCCAAGAATATCTTGGTGCGCATGGTCATATCAAAAATACTAAATTAATTCCTTTAGGAGAATTATTAAATAATCCTGATGTTATCAAGAATTATAAAGATGAAGAAATAATAGCAGTTTGTCACTCTGGTTCTCGTTCTATGATGGCAGCTCAAATTTTAGCACGAGCAGGGTTTAAGGATATTAGAAATTTAATTGGAGGAATGATGATGTGGCATAGAAAAGGGTATCCTGTAGAAATTGAAAAAGCAGAAATGACAGAAACTTATTATTAAATTAATCCTTTTTCAGTTTTTCTTTAAATTATAAGTAAAAAAGTTAAAAAATAGGCGAAATGTTATTAATCCAAATATATTCATATATAACGAATTTCCAATTTAAAAAATGGAAGTTAAAAACTATGAAAGAAACTGCTAAAAAATTATATACCGCTTACGTGGGAGAATCTCAAGCAAGAAATCGCTATAATTACTTCTCTAAAATAGCGAAAAAAGAAGGATATGGATTGGTATCAAAGATCTTTGACGAAACGTCAGACCAAGAGAAGGAACATGGGTCCCATTTCTATAAAATGCTCCAACAATTCAAAAAGGAAGAAAAATTTGATGAAATGAAAGTGATTCCTGATGCAGATTTTCCTACAACCCTTGGAACTACAATTGAAAATCTAAAATCTGCGATAGCAGGAGAAAATATGGAATGGCAAACACTTTATCCTGATATTGCTAAGACTGCTGAAAATGAAGGGTATCCTGACATCGCAGAAAGAGTACGTGCAATTATAAAAGCTGAAAAGCATCACTCTGAGAGATATGGCAAACTTCTTAAGTTAGTTGGTGATGATGCGTTCTTTAAACGTGGTAAAAAGGTCGTCTGGATATGCATGGAATGTGGATTTGAGGTAGAGATGGATGAGTTGCCTGATAATTACATCTGTCCGTCGTGTGATCATCCCCGAGCATATTATAGAAAGAAATGTGAAGATTTCTAAAAAAAACAAAGGAATTTTTGTTTTAAAATCAAAATGATTAAATATTAAATTAAACGATTTAAACAACAGAAACAAAACACGTGAAATAAGTATGAAACAAAAAGAAATATATAGATGTAGCATTTGTGGAAAAGTAATCGAAATTTTACATCCTGCTGCTCCAGAAACCATTTGTTGTGGTGAACCAATGAAATTAATGGAGGAACAGTGGCAAGAATGGAAGACAGAGAAGCACGTCCCAAAAATAACTGTTAATGGTAACAAGGTCACCGTTGATGTAGGGATCTCAATGGGAACTCCTCATCCTATGACTGGTGAACATTATATTATGTGGATTGAAATAATTTGTAAGGATGGCTGCTACGAAAGGAGATTCTTAAAACCTGGCATGGAGCCTAAAGCAACTTTTACTGTTGCTAATCCAGAAGGACTCTGGGCTCGGGAATATTGTAATCTACACTTTTTATGGAAAAGCTAAATTTGAAATTAACTATTATTCTTTTTTTTTTTATTTTTTATATATTTTAAAATAATGATATTTTAAGATATTAAAATTAAATTATAAATATTAAAGTCAGTTAAATTACACTTATTAAAGAGCTATAATGCTTTTCATTTTACAGTTATTTATAATATTCTGTTTTTTAATCGTTATTATCGCGCTTTTTCGTGAAAAAACAGATTTTTTAACATATAGTGTGGTAGCTATGCTTGCTGCAGCTACTGCTACATTCATTTTCTCACCAACGCCATTTTCTTTTGAGGAATTCATTCTGGCAATAGATTGGCCTGTTATTTTTTTCCTAATATGTCTTTTCACAATAGTTGTTATTTTAGAAGAGCAACTGATTTTTCAAGAAATTGCTTTAAGAATAACAAAAAAATTCCATACAAACACCCGAAAGTTTTTTTGGGTCATTTGTTTAATTTCAACTTTAAGTGCTGCCTTCATTGAAGATATTTCAGTTGCTGTTATCTTTATTCCAATGATTATAAGTACAAGTGAAAAAATGAAGATAAATCCCACACCAATACTATTAGGAATGACAATTTGTATTAATCTTGCCTCAACCCTAACTCCTTTCGGGTCTGCGCAGAATATTTTGATAGCAAATAAATTTACCCTTTCAACAACTTGGTTTTTTACTAATCTTTCAATATATTTTATTATCGGTACTTTCCTTACTTTATCCCTTTTAGATTATTTTGTTCTCAGAAAGCACTTAAAAGAAATTTGGGTTCCTCACTGTGCTGAATATGAGGAGTCTTTAGAAACTGAGCATTTAGAGGAACATGAATTAATAATTTTAGAAGAACCAATTAACCCCAAGGTTTTCTATCGGAATTTAGGCACTTTATTCTTATTTTTCATCTTGTTAATTATAATTCCTGATATTTTATTCGTAGGTCTTTTTGGAATGCTATTATTCGTGTTTGTTAACCCGAGGAAAAGTGAGTCTGGGAAAAAAAAACCAGATATTTCTTATTACTTTACTAAAGTTGATTTCAAATTACCATTCTTTTTCATAAGTTTATTTGTTTTAATATTCTGTTTTGAAAAAGTGGGGCTTATTAGTGTCATAGAAAGTTTCATAGTGGCAATAGCACCAGCTAATCTATTTTTCTTGTGCATTTTAATATTAATAATAACATCTATTCTCTCAGGATTTCTTGATAATGTTCCTGTTACAGTCCTTTTCATACCTATTATTCAAGTTTTAATAAGTACAGGTTTTTCATCAGTTCCTCTGTTAACAGCTTTTATTTTAGGGATAAATTTAGGTGGCAATTTCCTACCACAAGGTAGCGCAGCTGACATGATGACTCTGGAGTTGTCTACAAAATATTGTGTTGAGGGAATGAACTACAAGAAATTATTAAAGATCGGCGGATTGTTTGCCCTTCTACATATTATATTAGGAATAGGATATCTTGCAATTATTACATTTATATTTTTCTAATGATTTTTAATCATGAATAAAAAATGGGGAGAAAATTTCGAACTATGAGTAAAAAGAAAGCGATATTATTGGATAGGGATGGAACCTTAATTGAAGACAAGAATTATGCTTATAAAATAGAAGATTTTAAACTATTACCAGGTGTTATTGAGGGATTACAATTACTCCAGAATGAACTTTTATTTTTTATAGTGACAAATCAGTCAGGAATTGGTCGAGGTTATTACACGGTTGAAGATTTTCATAAATTCAATAATCATTTAGTAGAAACATTGAAGGAACAAAACATTGAAATCATAAAAACCTATTTTTGTCCACATTTGAAAGAGGATAAGTGTGATTGTAGAAAGCCTAAAACAAAATTTATAGGTGAAATTATTAAAGAGTTCGATGTGGATATTAAAAGATCATGGATGATTGGTGATCACCCCTCAGATATACAATTTGGCATAAATGGAGGCTGTAATACAATTTTTCTTACTACTGGGCACGGTGATAAACATATAGATGATTTGAAGTCTCTTGGAATAAAGCCCACCTGTATATATCATGATTTTTATTCTGCTGCTGAAAAGATATATGAAGATCTCCAAAAAAAATAGAATGAATATTGATTAATTATGATGGAAAATACTCAAAAATTCTATGAGAGTCCGGTATTTGTAAATTTCTTATTACTGATTATCACTACATTCTTATTTATTCTAAAGATAGTTCTTGCTCTAATCTCTAATAGTATAGCACTTCAAGCAGATGCCTTTGACAATTTAACAGATATTGTGATGTTTGTTGCCGCGTTGATCGGTATCTTTTATGCAAAGAAAAAACCAAACGAAAAATTTCCCTATGGATATTACAAGATAGAGAACATCATCAGTTTAATAATTTCACTATTTATCTTTCTTACAGCATATAATATAATTTTGGAATCTACCTCAAAATTCATACTTTATTTTAAAGGAGAAGCTGAAGGAATCATTTTTTCACCAATTATTTTCTTGCTTTTGGTTATTTCACTTATTATCACAATCGGTTCTGCAATATATTTAAAATTCGCGGGTAAAAAGACCAATTCTCCCATTATTAAGTCAGAAGCAAATGAGAAGTTATTGGATTGTTTTATTTCTTTATCTGTTGTTTTTGGATTTATTGGTGCGTTTTTTGATTTCTTTCTCTTGGATTCCCTTATAGGGTTCATTATTGCGATATTAATAATAAAAGGTGCTTATGATATATTCATAAATTCAACTAAGATTTTACTTGATGCAGTCATAGATTTTGAAAATCGAACGGAATTATACAAACTCATAGAAAGTTATCCCAGGATTAAAGAAGTTAAAAATTTGCAGGTAAGATCTTATGGGAAATACATAATGTTAGAAATTGATGTAGTCTTGAATAAAGAAATGCCCTTATCTCAAATTAAAACTTTAAAAGTCGTGCTTTCCAGCAAAATAAAGAAAATATTTCCAGAAATATTTAAAATAATCATTTTTGCTCAAGCCCAAGAAAAAAAGATTACAAGGATCGCTATTCCAATCTCAGAAAATAAAGGAGTGGATTCACAGATATTTGATCATTTTGGCGAAGCCTCATTCTTCGCTTTTCTGGAATTTAAGGAAAATAATTTTGAGAAGATGGAAATAAATTCTAACAAATTCATAAATGAGGAAAAAAGAAAGGGGATTTTAATTTCAGATTGGCTTACCTCAGAGAAAATAGATAAAATTTATTTGAAGAAAGATCTTAAGCAAGGACCAAAACTTGTTTTTAATAACAGTTTTGTCGAAATATATGTAACAGAATTAAATAACATAAAGGATGTAATTGATAGGGAATTAAAATCCGTACAATTGAATTAATAATTGGTAAAAACTTGTGTTTAAAAAATATTAGAAATAAAATAAACAAATTTTTAAGATTTAGTTTTAATTCCTCTTTTTTCCAAGAAATGGCATAGCATGCTCATATCTTTTCATAACAAAGCGAGAGATGACAATTCTCTGAATTTCACTTGTGCCTTCATATATCTGGTACAACTTTGAATCTCTAAATAATTTTTCAACTGGATATGTCCTTAAATAGCCATACCCTCCAAATATTTGAATTGCTTCTGTCGTTACATTCATAGCAACATCCGATGCGAAAGCTTTAGCTATGGAAGAACTTAAATTGTTATCCATGCCTTGATCTGCTTCCCAAGCTGCTTTATATGTTAATAAACGTGCTGCTTCAATATCTTTATACATGTTAGCTATCTTTTCTTGGATTACTTGATAGTTTCCAATTTGTCTACCAAAAGCTTCTCTCTTTTGAGCATAATCGATAGAGTATTCCATTGCAGAACGTGCACATCCCACTGCAAATGCTCCAATGGCAGGTCTAGTATGAGCAAAAGTTTGCATAGCCAAAACAAATCCTCTTCCCGGTTTAGCAAGAACATTTTCTTTTGGAATTCTTACATCCTTCAAGCCAACTGATACTGTATTTGAAGATCTTTGTCCTAATTTAGGAATGTGTTTTCCTAATTTTACTCCTTCACTTTTTGTATCTACAATAAAAGCAGCTATTCCCTTATGTTTTTTTTCAGGATCAATCGTCGCAAATACCGTAATGTAATCGGCATATCCCCCATTAGTTATCCAGAACTTATTTCCATTTAAAATGTATTCTTCTCCATCTTTTAGTGCTCGACATTGCATTCCAGCAACATCAGAACCCATCGTTGGCTCAGAAGTGGCAAAAGCAATCAATTTGAACTCATTTATTAATTCAGTTAAAATCCTCTGCTTCTGTTCTTCATTACCACCTATAACTATCGGTTCTGAACCTAGATTATTATCGAAAATAGAAGTTGCCATACCAGGACAAGCGGATGAGATTTCTTCAACTACTAAACAAGAATCTATTAGCCCGTAACCGGGACCACCGTAATCCTTAGGAATACCTAAATTTAATAATTTTTCTTCCCAAGCTTTTTTAATAACTGGTAAAGGAAATTCTTCTGATTCATCATATTTTCTCGCAACTGGTAAAACTTCGTTAATTGCAAACTCTCTTGCCTTTTTTTGTAAAACTTTTTGTTCTTCAGTTAGCATAAAATCCATTTTTTTAACCTCTGTTTATTCCATTTTTTCAATTAATTTGTCCACAATTTCTTTAAAATCTAAATCTTCTGGTCTTGGAACAAACTTAATTTCTATTGTGTCATCCATTACATCAATTTTAGCAGCTTTCATTAACTCAACAATTTCTTTTACAGCACCTCCGCCCCAACCATATGAACCAAAAGCTAATCCTACTTTATTCATAGGTTTTAACCCCTTTTGATAAGATAAGTATTCGGCTACAGTTGGATATAGTCCATTGTTTAGAGTAGGGCTTCCAACTAAGATAGCTTTCGCTTTCATTGCTTCTGTTATCACATCTGAATAATCGGCATTAGTTAGTCTATACCTTTTTACCGGAATACCTCGATGCTTAATTTCATCGGTTAAAGCTTTAGCGATTTTTCTAGTGCTTTCCCACATTGTGTCGTATACGATAAGGACACTTTTTCCATCAATTTCTCCTTTACTCCATTTTGTGTATCTCTCTAAGATTTCAGGAATATGGTTCCTCCAACAGATACCATGAGAAGTACATATAATTTCGATTGGCAATGCTCCAACCTTTGGAATTGCCTTTGCTATTAACCCGGAAAGATGAAGTAAGATGTTCGCATAATATTTTTCTGCTTCTTGAAATACCTCAGCAAGATCATTTTCATCATCCCAACGCTTGGATGTTGCATAATGTTGTCCAAAAGCATCATTAGAAAATAAGATGTTTTTCCCATTCTCGTCAGTCATAAAAGAAACCATAGAATCGGGCCAATGAATCATTGGAATAGGCACAAATGTAAACTTTTTACCGTTTCCAATATCTATAGTATCCCCTTCCTCGACAGCTCTAATTTTATTGAATAAATCCTCATTAATTTCCTCATGAAAATGAGCTTTTAAAATTTCAACCCCCCTCTTTGAAGCAATTAATTCAGCATTAGGAAGATATTTGAGGATTAATGGAAAAGAGCCAGAATGATCCATTTCTACATGATTTGTAATGAAGTAATCGATTTCGGAAGGATCGCAGACATCCTTAATGTTCCTCAAAAAGTATTCAAAATAAGGACGTTTAACAGTATCGATCAGTACAGTTTTTTCTCCTTTAACTATATATGAATTATAGCTACTACCTCGGTTAGTAGAATATCCATGAAAATTCCTTACCTCCCAATCTACATAACCAATATAATAGATATCTTTCATCAATTCTAAATGAGTAACTTCAATTTCACCTTTTTATAATAGGATTTGATTATTATTTCGTATTATTAATTCAAATCAAGTTAAAAACTTATATTCTATTTCTTATAAAATTTTTCAGAAATTAGGCAATAAAAAAAAATTAAAAAAGAAGTAATAATTTAGTGGTTATTCAATTTTTTCGAACATATCTTTTCCAACTCCACAGACCGGACACGTCCAATCATCAGGGAGGTCTTCCCATTTGGTTCCCTCAGCATCCTCATCGTATATATATCCACAAGCTTGGCACTCGTATTTCATTTATATATTCCACCTTATTTTTTCTTTATTTCTTGAGCTTAGTATTCTAATTTATGATTTGTAATTGAATGTATATAAAAAATATTAATTTAATAATTTATAAATATAAGACTATTCTAAATGGTTTTTCAATCTATGGAAATTTATGGAACTCAAGTACTTTTCATGTATATATCTTATTCTAAGGTTTGAATTTTCAATTGGAGAAGTAGAAATTAAATAAAGAACCATAGATTTATGTTTCAAAACCACTTACGGTGCAGATGTTTTTAGATTTATTATATTTGATCACCTACTTATTGATTCTTTTTATTTTAAATTGAAAAAAATCCAAGGATATAAAGTGTCAATTCTTCAATAAAAATGTAAATATATTTGATAATTCCTTTTATTGCATGAACAAATTATTTAAATAATGAATACCGAACAATAAACACTAAAATTACTGAAGCGCCTTTAAGAAACTAGAATAAAAGATATTAAAGAATTATCAAATTTAAACTAAGAGTGTGATTATGAATTCGAAAGGCTTATTTTTAGTTAGTCCAAACTTTGGGCATCCCAGAATATTGAATATTGACAGAGAATTAACTAAGCAAGACTTTAAAACAGATTTATTAATCATAACTCATATAGAGAATCCAGAAAAAGTAAAAGAAGTATTAACTGACAATATAAAAATTATACCTATTTTTGAATATAAGTGGAAATTAGAGCAACTTATCGAAAAGAGAGGATTAAAAGAGAAAACTAAGAATATTTGGAAAAAAGTAAAAAAAATTTTCTTATTTACCAAAAAAGAAAAAGGATTTGAAATTTCAATTGAAGAATTAGATAAATTTGGGAACAAACAAGTACAAGTCAAAAAAATAAAAAAGAAAGATTTAAAGAAAATAAAACCACGTGCTTTTAGGGGAAATCCAATAATCACTAAAATCATAAACATAAGGTCAACAACACCAACAAAGATCAATAAGTCAATATATATAGATG
>JAEOTH010000094.1 GCA_016839915.1 Promethearchaeota archaeon | reverse complement strand
TTAAAAATTGCCAGAGAATTAAGAAAAACAAGCACTGGAAATACATTGTATATTTTAGATGAACCAACTACGGGCTTGTCAGCTTATGACATTAATTTTTTACTAAAAGTTCTTCAGAAATTAGTAGATAAAGGTAACACTGTCATTATAATTGAACATAATATGGATGTTGTTAAATCTGTGGATTATATTATTGATCTTGGCCCTGAAGGTGGAGAAAAAGGAGGTAATATTGTAGTTATGGGTACTCCAGAAGAAATTATAAATTCTAAAACGTCTTTTACAGCAAGATATCTTAAGAAATATCTTGTTAATTGATAAAGGTAAAAAAAGATTAACTTGTAGTAATATTTGAAAATATTATATATTTATTAGGTTATTCGAATTATTGTACTATTATATCTTAATGGGGGAGATTCAAAAATTAATTGTTATAATGGTTTTCCCCTATAGGGTGGTAAATCTTGATAAAATATGATGTTCATTTTGGTAAAGGGAAAATTAAAGGAATTGCTACAATTTCACGTAAGTATTGGGATAAAGGTGAGCTAACTACTAATGCAGATAAAATCCTCTTTAAAGGTAAAAAAAGTTCAATTGAAATCGTTATTAATGAAATTAGAAATATTGAGTTTGTAAGACATCGACATTTCAAGGTAATAAAAATTACTATGGGTAACGATGATTATTACCATATTAGCTCTATTCCAGATGAAATTTCGGGGGGTGATGCGGAGCAATATTTAGAAGAAATAGAAGCAGATGTGAAAGCAAAAAATAAAAGTTTGTATAATGCATTACAAAAATTTTTAAATCCATAAATCACTGCTTCTGTTAAATTATTTCACAAAGGTTATGATTAATTTCAAGTTAGGATTGGAGGATTAATCTTTTTTAGATAAAATTCTAATCCTTTGGTTACTTTTTTAATATACAACTAATTTATTTTAAACATTATTTAGGATGTTGTACTCATGTCAAGTGAGAAAGAAAAGGCAATTAGAGCCCCAATAGTCTGTATTCTGGGACATATAGACCACGGAATATGATGAGATTAGCGCTCTCAGACCGTAAAGACCACAATACTGGACTATATTAGAGGGACAGTTGTTCAACAAAGAGAAGCGGCGGGAATTACTCAGCATATTGGTGCTTCTTATTTTCCAACACTAGACATAAGAGAGTTTTTAGGAAAATCTAAACAAGAGTTTGCTGAAAAGGAGATAAAACTTCCTGGTATATTAGTAATAGATACACCTGGACATGCTGCCTTTTTAAATTTACGGAGAAGAGGCGGAGCAGTTGCTGATATCGCTATTTTAGTTATAGATGTCACCGCGGGGACAATGCCAATAACATGGGAATCTGTTCGAATTTTAAGAGAAAGAAAAACTCCTTTTGTTATTGCTGCTAATAAAATAGATCGAATATCTGGCTGGAAATCAAAAAAGGATGCAGATTTTCTTGATTCATATAATTCTCAAAAACCTCATGTGAAGGACTTCTTAGATGAAAAAATTATGCAGATTATTGGAAATTTCTTGGAAGAAGGTTTCAAAGGAATAGATCGATACGATAAAATAAAAGATTTTACAAAAAAAATAGCGATAGTACCAACAAGTGGTAAAACAGGAGAAGGAATATCAACACTTCTATTGATCCTGATGGGATTAGTTCAGCAATATTTAACAACAAATCTTAGATTTTCTGAAGGTGCTGCCAAAGGGGTTGTTTTAGAAGTTAAAAAGGAAAAAGGTCAAGGAAAAACTATGGATGTCCTTATCTACGATGGAATTATAAATAAGGGGGATGAATTTATTGTGGGAGGATTAGAAAAACCCATTAAATCAAAAGTTAGAGCGTTATTGATTCCAAAACCATTGGATGAAATACGAGACCCTAGACAAAAATTTGATTCTGTTGATACAAAAAGTGCTGCTGCCGGTATAAAAATTTTAGCACCAAATATTGATGATGTGGTAGCAGGTTCTCCATTTAGAAGTATTGTTGATTCTTCAGAAGAAGAAACTGTATATAATGAAATTGCATCAGAAGTAGAAAGTATTAGAATAAAAACAGATAAAGCAGGAGTTGTCTTAAAAGCAGATACTTTAGGCTCACTTGAGGCTTTAGAAAACCATTTCTCAAAAAGTGGAGTAAAAATTAGTATTGCTGATGTAGGACCAATAAAAAAAGAGGATATTATTAATGCAAATATCGTTAAGCAATTAGATCCATATTCTGCTACAGTATTAGGTTTCAATGTGCCAATATTACCTGAAGCTAATGAGCAAGCAATTAAAGACAATATCAGAATATTTACAAATAATGTTATATATAGGTTATTAGAAGAGTATATTGAATATGCTGAGACTAGAAAAGCAGAAGATACCGCTAAAGGATTAAGTGAGCTTACATTACCTGCCAAAATTAAAATGCTTCCAGATTTTATATTTCGAAATTCAGATCCTGCTGTGTTTGGTGTATATGTTGAAGCAGGAACTTTATATCCTAAAGTCCCATTAATAACTTCAAATGGTAAGAGAATAAGAAGAGTGCATCAAATTCAAGACAAAGGTCAGACTTTAGAAAAAGCTTCAAAAGATTCTGAAGTTGCAATTTCTATTCGAGGTATTGAAATTGGTCGAGATTTAGAAAAAGATGAAATTCTTTATGTAAACATTCCAGAATCTCATGTTAGGCAATTAATGGGAAAGTTTATTGATGAATTATCAACCGATCAAAAAGAAGCTTTAAGAGAATTTGTAACACTAATGCGAAAAGTAAATCACCCCTGGTGGGGAATGTGATTTTCTTTATTTATTATTAAGTTCCTTATTAAGAAAATCTTCAATTTCTCTTAATTCTTCCTCATTTAGTGGTTCTATTTTTGGATCTCGTATTACATTCTTAATATATTTAAAATATTCTAGAGCTTCCTTCTTCTTACCATTTTCTTTTAACGCTAAACCAATATTAATAAAACTCCATCGATACCATGCAGCATGCCTAGGAGTAAATTCAGTAATATTTACATCAAAATCTCGAAATTTTTCTATGTAATTTATAGATTTATTGATTAATCTACTATCATTCAAAACTAGACTATGCCCTAAAATCGTTACCCTCTTATCAATATTATTATAATTTTGTAGTGTGGTTAAATATTTATCAATTCTATGCCATGTTAAAAAAGGTATTGGATCAACTAGATTATCTCCAACATACAATACTTTATCTAATTGATCATAACAACTAGCAGAATCTTTTGAATGCCCTGGACTATAGAAGAATTCTACATTATCCTCAGGAAAAACTAGTTTTTCTTGAAAAATAATTGTAGGGTATGCAATAGATTTATCTTCCAATCTTGCTTTATTTTCTTTTTTGATTCTTTGTGTTGTTTTTATCATCATTTCCCAACATAATATGTGACTAATGATCTGAGCAGAGTCAAATACTCCATTACCTCCAATGTGATCCATATGGAAGTGGGAATTAAATATTATGATCGGTTTTGAAAGGAGCTTTTTATCGGTCAAATGTTTCTTAAGCATATCTAACTGTTCTTTTTTTACACCTGTATCACAAATAAATAGATTATTTTTTCCGTTTATTACATAAATTTGAATTGGCATTGGGACTTGAGGATATGGTATGAAATCCGGAAATGTAAATAAAAAGCCTCTACTTCCTATTTCTTGCACTTTCATAAATATAGAAAATTTATTGGCAATTTATACTTTTATCCATACAATTTCAAAATTTATTTAAAAATGTTAGAAAAAGTTTTAGTTTAGTAAGATAATATTAGATGTGTAGATGACAAATTACAATGAACTATTGAATGAAATTTTAAAGGAAATTACTCCAGCTCAAAGAGAAATAGAATTAATCAACAATTTAACAAAAAAATTAGGAAATTTGTTGGAAAATAAAGCAAAAGAACTAAATATTAGTTATACTAAAATCGAACCTCAAGGTTCTACCGGAATTAAACAAACTCAATTAAAAAATGATTTTGATATTGATCTCTTTATAGGATTAGATTATAACTTATATAAATCCAACTATGAAGGATTGAGTAAAAATAAATTAAAAAAAGAATCTAAGAAGGATTTTTTAGCTCTGTGTAAAAATTGGATAATTCAAAGCCTTAATTCAAACGAATTTCATAATCCTCGTCTGTTATACGCCGAACATCCATATATATCAGTAGATTACCTCTTAGAAGACTTAAAATTAAAGATTGATATTGTTTTATTTTTTGATTTAGATATTAAATATATTAAAAAAAATGGGCCTATTACTGCAGTTGATAGATCTCCATGGCATGGGCGATTTGTAAGAGATGAATTAACTTCCAAACAAAAAGATGATGTAAGACTATTAAAACAGTTTTTTAAAGCCTGTTATAGTTATGGTGATAAGAGTGCAATAGCAAAAGTTGGTTTCATCGGTTACAGCGCAGAATTATTAATTTATTACTATAATAATCTAATAACTCTATTTGAAAATTTCTGTAACTTGCATGAGAAACCCCTAGACTATTATAACAGAAATGAGAAAGAATTAAATCAAATCGCCCATTTTCAAAATGATTATCTTATAATCATAGATCCTATTGATAAAAATCGAAATGTTGCTTCAGCAATATCTGAGAGAGCTTATTTATATTGCAATCAACAAATTAGTGAATTCCTAAAAAAACCAAACCCAGAATTTTTTAGAATTAAACCAATTCTAGAAGCAAATATATCAAATGAAGATGACACTTTACTTTCACATATATTTATTATCGAATTGCAAAATATTGACGATGAAATTCATTATACAATTAGTAGAGATAAATTGTATTCATTGGGAGAAAGTATTAAAGCAAATGGAGAAAAAGAATTTTCTCATGCAGAACGCTTTGGGAAGCTTATATTCGAAGTGTATTTTGAGGATCAAATAGATCAATATAATATAGCTATTTATTGTGAAAAACCTACAATTTCAAAAACTTATATTCGTAAAGGTCCTCCTGTAACAGAAAAGAATCATGTTCTTAATTTTAAAACAAAAAATCTAGGTTATTTTGAAAAAGAAGGATATTTATGGGTGGAGACTGTGAGAAAATTCACTAAATTCTCTAATTTTTTAAAAGATTTTATTAAAGATAAAATACCAGATAATCTAATTATTAATAATGTTACCACTGCCTTTAAAGCAATGAGTTCTTCAGGTAAAAAATCAATAAATATACTAAAACATATTATTTTACCTTTCTATATCTAAGATTCCAAAAGCTGCAGGTAATACAATAATGACCTTAGTTCCCTTTGTGTAATCATCTTTTGCCTTATCTTCAACCCATACTTTTCCTAATAAATTTCCAATTACCTCATTTACAAGTAGTAATCCTAAACCAATTCTCTTAAAATCTCTCGTTTTCTTATAAATTGGCTGAAAAATGCTCTTTTTCATAATATCTGGTATCCCTACCCCATTGTCAATGAACTCAATTTTTATATCTCTTCCAAACTCTTTTGTATCCTTAGTAACTTTAATTAGAATGTCCTTTATGGGATTATTGTTATATCTTACTGCGTTATTTAATATTATTCTAAACACATCTTCTATAAGCACGTTTGCATCAATAAAGATCGTATCTTGTTCACTATCAATACTAATATTTATTTCTTCATCAGGGAATTCTGTGATAATATAATCAATTGCTTTTTTCAATGAATTAGTTAAGTTTATTGGTTCTTTTTTTATTACTCCTATCTCTAAATCTGAGAGTTTCTTTACATTTAAGCCTAGTTCTGCTCCTCTATTCACTTGTCCCTTCGCAATCTTAATTAAATCACCTAAACTTTCTTCATTTTCAAGATGCTCTAAATTTTGACTTAAAATGTCTAAGGAAAATTGTAAATTTTGTAGTATATTGTTAATATCATGAACAAAAAGATCTTTATAGAACTCTGCTCTATTAAACGCAGAACGATATTTCATTTCAGATTTCACTAATCTTTCTTCAATAAGGGCAACTAAACCCGTTAAAAGTATATTTGTAGCCATAACAATTGAAGAGAATTGATAAAATTCTTCTGCCCCTTCTAGCCCTGCATCTCTTAAAGCAAGTGCGATTAAATTTAATATGCCACATATTAAAATAAAACAAAAAATTGCATGTGTAGGGGTTCGTTTCTTTAATGTGATTCTTAAAATCATTATGAAGGCTATAATTAATAGAATTCCTATTAATACTTGTAATCCAATAGATATAATTAATTGAACCAATGAAATTTGAAAAATTGATATAATCTGAAGTTTTGGGGATTTATAAAATGTCAGATAGTATTCATGATAGACAGTCACAATCATTAATAATACTGTAAGAGAAGAAAAGACAAGACCAATTATATAATAGATATTATAATCTATTTCTGAAATTAACCTAAAAATTTCAGATAGAGCACCTGCAATGTAAGCAGGAAGCCAAGATACTAAATCACGCCTTTTTATGCAAACAAATGCAAAAATTAGCACTCCAATAATAAAAATAAATGTTCTAGCAAACTCCAGAACTAAAAATTCACTCAATTCTTAAAGCCTTAGATAATTTCTTTTTTTATCGATGTTAAAATTATAATAGAATCAGATCTTTTTAAATAAATTTACTTTAGACGATAATTCCTTTCATCTGTTTTAACTGAAATTCCTAATTTATCTCTTAGAATCATAAAATTTTTATGATTTCTCGTATTCTTTTCTTCAAATATAACATGATGATTAATTAAAAATTAATATGTTGTGAAATAATTATGGTTAAAGTGAAGAACCCAGAGGAAATTGCACGACTAATTACATCAGGTTCATATAAGAAGAAAAGGCTGTTTTCGATCACCGCGCATCTATAGTGAGCTTTCTTCACTATAGCGTAAATTGATCATGGCAAGACAACAGCCACAGATTACCTTCTACGCCGAGCAGGACTCATGAGACCTGAAGATGCTGGTCAACTTCAGATGACTGACAGTGATGACGAGGAGCAACAGAGAGGCATTACTATATTCACTTCTGTAGTACTCCTTGCATTCAATGATCCACGAAAACCTGATGATGAAGAACCTTATATTATTCAGCTTAATGATACTCCTGGCCATATCTCTTTTACTGGTGAAGTTTCAAGAGCACTCAGAGGTAGTGATGGTGCCATAATCTTAGTAGATGCTCTTGAGGGCGTTATGACTCAAACTGAAACCAATATTAGGTTATCCGTTGGTGAAGAATTCTGTAAACCTGTCCTCTTCATAAATAAAGTTGATAGATTGATAAGTGAATTAAAATTAAGCCCTCAAGATACTTTCGCAAAAATCGATAAAATTACACGGGAGATTAATGAGTTAATTAAAAAAGTTAGACCCGAAGGATCAGATTGGAGTATAGATTTTGCCAAAAACTCTGTCGCTGTTGGTTCAGCTAAGCATGGGTGGGGTTTCACTTATGAAATCTTGCTTGAAAAAGGGATGACACCTCAAGATGTTTTCACGAAATATAATGAAGGAGATATTCAGTGGTTAAGGGATAACTTACCTTTGGATGAGCCTATGTTAAGAATGATTGTGGATCATCTTCCGGATCCTGTTACTGCATCCAAATATAGAATCCCTCATATATGGGGGGGGGATCTAAATTCAGAATTAGGTCAAGCTTTACAGAAGAGTGATCCAAATGGACCACTGTACGGGATGATAACTAAGATTTTTTTGGATCCTAAGAGAAATTATCAACCCACACTTATAGGACGTGTGTTTTCTGGTACTTTTGATCAAACTGATTCAATATATTTAATTAATAGTGATTCAAGTAATCGAGT
>JAEOTH010000093.1 GCA_016839915.1 Promethearchaeota archaeon | reverse complement strand
TAAATTTTTCAT
Source organism: Promethearchaeota archaeon (assembly GCA_016839915.1). Lineage (GTDB taxonomy): Archaea > Asgardarchaeota > Lokiarchaeia > Sigyniarchaeales > SOKP01 > Loki-b32. The sequence goes on along the minus strand of JAEOTH010000093.1, from coordinate 30,030 downwards.
ACCTTCAATTATTTTATGACGATATTTTAAACTTTCATAGCGGGGGTGAGACTTAGGGACCGTACTATCTTGGTTTTCGTTCGAAGTCATAAGATTTCATAACAATTTATATTGTTCTTTATATAGATTGATATAAAGAAAAACTATTAATCTTTTGTATAATTTTTAAGTTGTGTAGATGTATATGAGCTCAGTAACGAAAAAGAAGCCTAAAGATTTGATAATTTACAAAATAAAACAAGATTTAAAGGAACTAAGAAATAAAAAAGGCTTCCATACAGAATTAATTTCATTATATATTCCTCATGATAGGAAGATATCAGACGTAACTAATCATTTAAAGAATGAAATAAGTGAAAGTCAAAACATTAAATCAAAATTAACGAGAAAGAATGTATTAGATAGTATTAATAGTCTTTTAGGACAGCTAAAAAATATAAAGGAAGTTCCTGAAAATGGGTTAGTTATGTTTTCAGGTGCGATACCTCAGAGTAATACACCAGGTACGGAAAGGAATGAATTAACAATTATAAAACCGCCTGATCGAGTTCCAACATTTAGGTATCATTGTGCTAGTGAGTTCTTGCTATGGCCTTTAGAAGAAATGATAATAACTAAAGAAACATATGGTTTATTAGTTATTGGGAGAGCTGAATCTGCAGTGGGGTATATCAAAGGGAATAAAGTTGAGGTGATTCGAGAATTTACGTCGGGTATTCATGGGAAACACAGGGCTGGAGGGCAGTCCCAAAAAAGATTTGAAAGATTAATTGAAGAAGGAGAAAAGCAATTTTATCGTAGGATTTCAGAAACTGTGAATGAACTATTTTTACCAATGGAGGATTTGCGAGGTATATTTATTGGTGGGCCAGGACAATCAAAAGACAAGTTTGTCAGTGATGAAAGTTTGGATTATAGGTTACGGGAAAAAATAATAGAAGTTGTTGATTTGGGATATGGAGGCACCGAGGGAATACGAGCATTAATAGAAAAAGTGAAGGATAAGATAAAGGATGTAAAATATATTCGAGAAAAACAGGTTGTACAACAGTTTATGAAAGAAATATCAACAGACTCAGGTTTGGCATCCTATGGATTAGAAGAAATCCAAAAAGCATTAAATTATGGTGTTGTTGATATATTAATCCTTTCAGAAAAATTAGATTTATTTAAGGTTAAATTAGAATGTTCTAATTGTAATGTTTTTGAAACTAGGATAGTTAAAGGATTGGAATTAGAAAAATTTAAAACAGATACTCAGGATGAAATCTGTTCTAATTGCAGTTCAAATATCGTTAATTTAGTTGAAATTAAATCAATTATAGAAGAACTGGGGGAGATAGCTGAAACAACTGGAGCTGAAGTTGATATAATATCTACAGAAACCGAAGAAGGCGAAATGCTATATAGTACGTTTGGTGGAATTGCCGCCATCCTTCGATATAAAATTGATTATTAAATGAATAAAATTTAAGAAAAGGTTTTAGAATTTAAAATGGAATTAAAAGATTTATTGCTAAACTTAAAAATTATTATGTTTGGGGGCAAAGGAGGTGTTGGAAAAACAAGTTGTGCTGCAAGTTCAGCAATATGGGCTGCAGAACACGGAAGAAATACCTTGATTATTAGTACTGATCCTGCTCACTCGCTAGGTGATAGTCTTGGAGTTGAACTACCCCCTGGTGTTCCTACGCCTATTGAAGATATAAATAACTTAACGGGTTTGGAAATTAATCCAAAAGCTAATGTGGCTGAATTTAGAGGACTAACTGAAATGAATCCCTTAGAAGAAATGGGTATGGGAGATATGATGGAAGGAATGCCATTATTAGGTGATCTGGAAGACTTAACTTCAAGTAATCCCCCTGGAATTGATGAAGCTTTAGCTTTTGGTAAGATCTTAGAATTTATAGAAACAGAGCATGATTATGATTTAGTTATTTTTGATACAGCCCCTACTGGACATACGCTGAGATTTTTAGGGCTCCCCGAAACTTTATCTGGTTGGATAGGGAAGCTTATAAAAATGAGAATGAGGATAGGGAAGATGTTTGGTGCTTTTAAACGAATGTTTTCTAGGGAAGAAAAGAAATCTGACAATTCTTTAGAAGTGTTAGAAAGGTTAAATCAGTCTATAATAAATGCAAGGGATGATCTTAGCAATCCAGTGAAGAATTCTTTTATAATAGTAATGATCCCAGAAGAGATGGCAATACTTGAAACAGGTCGGTTATTAAATGAGTTGATCAAGTATGATATTCCCGTTTCTAACATCGTTGTGAATCAATTATATCAACGCACAACTGAATTATGTGATTTCTGTAAAGGAAGACGAGAAATGCAACAAAAAAACCTGAGCAATATAAAGAAAATATTTCAAGATAAATTAAACAAAATTTTAATTGAAATCCCGTTATTCAAGGAAGAGATAAGAGAATATGATAAACTAAAGGAAATGGGAGAATTTTTGATAGGGTAAATTTATTTTTTGAATTCCTGGATGTATTTACAAAAAGTACAAAATTTCCCGGTACCGCATGGATAACCACAAATTTGACAAGAATTATAATTTCGGTTTCCTTTTTGATGATAGAGGCCTTTGGATAATTCTAAAAAACCATTTAGGAGATTAAATTCTATTTCTGGGCTAGATTCTTTACATTGTTGAATAAAATCTAATACTCTCTTTCTAATGATTGGATCTTGTTCTCTATAAGGACAGTGAGAGGGATAATAATCAAATTTTTTAATATTTGAATATAAAAAGATTTCTTCTTCAGGGATTCTTATTAATGGAAAAATTTTTTTAATATAAAATTGGCTAATTTTTTTGTTTTCTTCCTTGAAGAAGTATTGATTTGCTATAATATCAAGACGATTATAAAGGATATTCATAAGGTAAGTTTCTGCGAAGTCAGTTAGATTATGTCCCATTGCGAGGATAGTACCTCCTAATTCTTTAGCACCATCATTTAATAATCTCCTTCTTATGGTGGCACAATAATTACAAGCATATTTATAATCAGGAGTTTCTTTTTTCATCTTGACTATTTCATTTAACGTATTTCCAATTTTTTCTTTAAATGAAATTATTCTATATTCAATGTTATATTTTTTACAAAAATCTTTTGCTTTTTTGATACTGTTTTCTCTATAATCTTTAATTCCTTCATCTATAGTTAATGCAATGAGTGGTTTAGAATTGTGTGTCCGATTTTGAATCATGTAGAGATTATAGAGAAGAGCTATTGAGTCTTTCCCTCCAGAGAGTGCGACTATAATTCTATCTTGAGGTTTTAGCATCTCATATTTAGATATAGTCTTATATACAATTTTCTCAATGTTTTGTTGAAAGCACTTTAGACAGAGATTTTCTCCAGAGTATTTTCTTTGAATTACAATATGATTGTCGCAATGTGAACATTTAGCTTTTTTGAAAAAAGTATTATAATTACTCATTAAAGTCATTTAAAAAAGTTAGTTAAGGATTAAAGCCAAAAGAGAACTCCACCGAATCTCATAATAGATAAAATAAAATTGCCAGCAAGGATAAACAAAGTGATGTATCGCAGAATATTCAGAACTGTTTTTTTAATTTTCCGTTTTTCATCATGCCAATAGTCATATGTAATCTCAATTAATGACCCTTCTTCTAATTTTGAGTGTTCAGGAAGATCTAATAACACCGTATCTTTAAATCCATCACCAATTTTATCAGATAAATTATACTTATCTTCAGGTAATATTATTTCACTTTTATCTCTTATGCCAGACTTACTTTCTATTATTATTTTAAGCGAATCTATTTTTTCTACTCTGTATTCTGAGAGTTTTAGGTCAGGCTCATCCTTATTATATCTGATTTTTTCTTTTTTTTTCTTTGTTGTTTTATATTCTTCTCCAAAACCCCAATTAATTAATTCCTTCACCAATCTATCACCATCGAATATCGGTAGTGGAAGCATATTAAAGATGGTAATACTGAAAGAGATCATAAAAAGCCAAACTATTTCTTTCAACCAAAAATCGGGCCAAGAATTTGTAAAGAATTTTGCAAAATCATTTTTATGCATAAAATATGAATTGGTGATAATACCAATTCGTACTCCCGTTACATTTACATTCAAAATAAACGTTTCAGAAGTAGAACTCAAATTTATCGTATTTAAATTAAATACTGTTAGAGCCTTACCTAATGTATCTCCGTGAGTTTGATTAATTGGAATCCCGTTTACTTCCGTTATATTCAGTCCAACAGTGAAATTGATTATATCATAGTTATTGCCACCTTCAATTTCTGAATATATTTTAGTTATTTGCAGTTCTGTATTGGATATGTATTCATAAAGGATTCCAAGATAGTAACGAGGTGCTAATGTTACATTTTTCTCAGAGTAGCTATCAGTAGAAGGATTATAGATTCTAAATGTTAAATTATCTCCTATAGAGCATTTTAAACTAGTTCCATTATTTAGGATGGTTGATAGGGTTCTTCCCGCAAAATTATCAAGAGATATAAATTCTTCATCTCCTGTGCCTTGTTTTTTAATTGCGAGTATTAGATCACCCGCGGCTAGATTTCCTTCATTAAAACCACCATCAGTCTCTAGTACGACACTATGTACTTGAGTAACATTCACGTAGAAAGGAGATATTAATAATGGAAAACTAATTAATAGAAGAAATGCTATTCCTGCTGTCATCCCATTTACATAGGTTCCTGCTGCTGCGATACGCAACCTTGTATTTCTATGATGTTTTACAGAGTTTAATTCCCGCTCATCAACTTCAACAAAAGCACCAAAGCCTATAACGAAAAAAAGTCCTGCTCCGAGAATCCCGGTAGATTTAATATCTACTCCGTCAGCACTGGCTGCAATTCCGTGAGCGAATTCATGTGTTGTTAAAATAAACAGTAAAGGAAGGATTAAATATGATAACGTAGGTAAGCTGACGGTAACCCCTGGAATAAGAGGAATTATAGCTTGCTCAGGACTAGGTCTAATAATTAGGGAAATAAAGTTTGAAAAAAGGAAGTAAAGAGCATAAATAGTAAAACTAAATGAAACAAATATTCCTATTGTCCAAAAGATTTTCCAAAACTTTGGAGCTTTCTTTCCAACTTTAGTTAAAAATTTATTTAATTTCCTTGTTTTAAACATAGCAAGTAATGGGAACCAGAGATAATATGCTTCTTTTCTATTTCTCAAAAGAAAAATTAAGATTAAAACAAAAACCCAGAATAATAAAGATAAAAGAAACCACGGGCTCAAAATGAAACCCAATATTACATCAATTAAAGACATAGGCTTTTATTAAAATGTATACTTTTTAAATATCTAATTTACATATGAAGTTAAAGTTATTGGTTACATTGGAAACTTTTGCCAATAGAAGAATAAGTGCTATTATAAAATAGAAAAAGATTAAATTATTAGTTTATAATCTTATATATATAATTAGTTTATATCGCATAGGAATCAAACCCTTAAATGTTTCCATAGCGGGGTGGGCTAGCCTGGTTTATGCCGCAGGGCTCATAACCCTGAGAATGCTTGTCCATTAAAGAACAAGCAGCAGAATCGTTCGTTCAAAAGTTAGTAATTGCTGATCTCCAGTAAACTGAGAGTCGAACCCCCGCTACTATTTTCTATTCCTACATATTTCTCTTCATCTTTGGTACAAATATTTTAAGAAAATGAATCCCTTAATATTCTTAGCTTAATAATTACTTCTATATTTAACCCTATTAAAATTAAAATATTAAAATTGAGAAAGGTTTGGGATGAATGAAATCATGAGTTTCAAAAGAAATCCTGCAATACACTGTTGGATTAAACATATTTTAGAAGGTCAATACGACATAAATGAAAAGTTCTTTTATACTATTTTTGGTCATGTTAAACGCATTAGAATTATTGCGACAATTATAGATAAAAGGGAAAAGTTGATTGAACCCGCTGAACCGGATATGATTCTAGAAGAAAATATCGATTCAAATATAAGAATTGAGTTTGATTTAGATGATGGTACAGGTACTATCAGAGCAACTATAAGAAATATCGAACTGGAAAAATTTAAAGATTTTAATAAGGGTGATATTGTGGAAGTTATGGGTCGTGTAAGCAAATATCGAGACTTTGTTTCTTTATGGATAGAATATGTAAAAAAAGTGGAAGAACCTAATCTTACTTTATTGAGGAATGCTGAAATAATAAATAGAATAAAGAGTGGCGAAATTCAGGAAATTCCTGAAATAATTAATAATAATCTTGAAGAATTTTCAGATGAAATTGATGTTACCACTCTGTTTGAAAGTGAAACTGATACTTCTGAGCGTGATAATATAAAGGAAAAGATATATTTGCTTGTTAAACAATCTTCAGCAGAAGGAAAAGGAATAAATTTTGAAATGTTGAAACAAGAGATTAGTCTATCTGATAATGAATTGAGAACATTACTCAATGACTTAGTATTAGAATCTCGTATTTATAAATCTGATCAGGAAAATTTTGAAGCATTTTAATGTGTGCTTTTTGTTTGAATTTTTTCTATTATAAAGGAAAAATATTTTTTTTATGGTTAATTTCATTTTTATAAATTAATTAAATAGGGAATATAATTATGGATTTATATAAATACGATGAATTATTGGATAAAGCCTATGAAAAAATTCCTGAGAATGTAAAAAAATCATCTAGATTTGAAATACCAAAGGTAGAACTTCGTATTGAAAGTAGAAATACATTTATTACAAATTTTAATAGAATTATTGGCACTCTTAACAGAGATAAAAAACACTTTACAGGGATATTTTTAAAAACCGCAGGTACTATGGGAGAGATAAGAGGACAACAATTATTTTTAAAAGGGCAGTATAAGGAGCAAGTATTAAATCGACTGATTGAAAATTATACGAAGACTTATGTCTTATGCAATATTTGTAATAAACCGGATACTCAAATCCAAAGAGAAGGTAAAAAACTTTTTCTAAAATGTACAGCTTGTGGAGCAAGAGAAGAAATAAAAGAAAAATAAAGCTTATAATTTAATGATGAAAGCGAAAAAAGTATACTTAAAAATTCATATAATGGGAGACATTGAAACAATAGCATGCTGTGATGAAGAATTACTTAATCAGGTTTATAAGGAGGGAAATCTAAGAATTGAAATTTCTAGCCAATTTTTTAAGGGGAGATTAATAGATCTCGAAGAAGCAATTTTCATTTTAAAACAAACATCGTATTTTAATATAGTTGGAGAAAAAATTATTAAAAGTGCCATTGATTGCAAACTCTTACCTGCTGAAGGTGTTAGATTTATTAATGGTGTTCCCATGGCTATAAAGATGATGTTTTAATGCCTAATCGATTTTGTGCCATATGTGGAAAGATATTGGGTGACACTGATCCACATTTTGGAATGTGTCTTAAGTGTTATTTAAAAGAAAATCCATTATTTGAATTACCAACTAAAATTTCATTCAATATTTGTATTGATTGTGGAAATTTCTCTAAAAAAGATAATTGGATTGAGCCTGAACGAAATGAATTTTTTTCTATAATAGAACAAGCTCTCCAAAATTTCTTATTAAGAAGTTACTTAAAAAAAAATAGTATTAGTTTTTCAATCTCTTTTGATAAAGACACTTTCAAGTATTCATCTAAAGATCTATTAATCTCACTGGAAGTGTTAATTAGTGGAGTTTTAAAAGAAGATTCAAATATAAAACACAAACAGGTAATAAGTGTTGATTTAAATCACACACTATGTAAAAATTGTACTAATTTACGAGGAGGAACATATTACATTTCAGTTATTCAACTACGTGTTAAGGATGAGGAACATTTCAACTTAATCAAACAAGCATTGGATGAAATCCACAAACATGTAGACGGTTTATTTGATAAAGATCCTAGGCAATATATTTCAAAAATAGAGGACCAAAAATATGGAGTAGATCTATATTTAAGTACGAATGAAATAATGAATTACCTAGTCAAGTTCTTAAAGGCAAAATATCATTTTTTAATAAAAAGAACAAAAAAGTTAGTTGGGAGAGATAACCAAAAAGGTAAGAATCTCTATCGATTTAAAACTCTAATTAAATTTTTACCTGTGAGGATTAGCGATGTGATATCATTTGAGGATCAAAATTATAGCGTAGAAACTATTACTAAAAATAAAGTTATCCTCCGAGGTGAAAATAACACTAAATTGATAAAAGACTATTCTTATTTCTTTAATGAAAAGATAACTAAAAAAAATTAGTAGAGGATGTGTTATTGGACGAAAATAATAAGAATACTAATCAAGAGTTTGAGGATTTCTTAGATGAAGAATTAGATAACAAATTCGATTCTGATATTGATGAGCTACAAAAAACTAAAGTTGATAATAAAAGAATAAAAAAAATTGACCAATCAAAAAAGCGAGCAGCGATAGATTCAGTTTTTGATGAGAGAACTGTTTTTACCTTGAATAGGTTATTAGTGAATGGTCCTTTAGAAAGAGTAAAAGGGATTATTTCAGCTGGAAAGGAAGCAAATGTTTATTTAGGGTACAATTTAAAAGGAGAGGAGGTTGCTATTAAAATCTATAAGATTGATAGCAATACTTCAAAATGGATGAGAAATTATATTATAGGAGATCCAAGATTTAAAAAAATACCGAGAAATGTATCAAAGATTGTTTTTTTATGGGCAAGTAAAGAGTTTAAAAATCTTAAAAGAGCACATAAAGTCGGGTTAAGCGTTCCAAATCCTCACTTCATTAAAAATAATATTTTAATTATGGAATATATAGGATTTGAATCTATTCCTGCCCCGTTATTGAAAGATGTAAAAAAACCTAAAGACCCTATTGAGCTTATGAATGAATTATTATCATTTATAAAAAATCTATATCATAAAGCTAAACTAGTACATGGAGATCTAAGTGAATTTAATATTTTATATCATAATCAAAAACCAGTTGTAATTGATATATCTCAAGCAGTGTCAATACACCATCCAAAAGCAGAAACATTTCTTGCAAGAGACATAAAAAATATTTTTAAATATTTTGATAAATTAGGAATAGAAACACCTTCTCCTAATGAATTTTATTATAAAGTTATAAATACTGATAATTAAATGTTCTAAAACAATAATATGAAAATTGGAAAAAATCGTATAGCTGTTCTGATTGGAAGAGATGGAGAAATAAAAAAGGAGATCGAACAAAAGCTAGGAGTAAAGATTAATTTAGATAGTAAATCAGGAAATTGTGAGATATTATCAAGTCCAGAAGATCCAAATTATATGCCTTTAAATATTTTCACTGCTCAAAAAATAGTTAATGCTATAAATAGAGGCTTTAATCCAGTTAAAGCAATGAAATTACTTGAAGATAATTATGACCTTGAGATTTTTAATTTAATGCAAATTGTTGGTAAATCTGATAAGCATATTAAGCGTGTAAAAGGACGAATTATAGGAAGAAACGGAGAAATACGAAAGGCAATTGAACTATATGCAGAAAGTTTTATCTCAGTATATGGTAAAACAGCCTCAATTATCGCAGATTATGAAAATTTACAAATTGCTAGAAAAGCAGTAAGTATGTTAATTAATGGAATGCCTCATCATGTTGTCTTAAAGTTTCTAGAAAATAAATACAATGAAAAGAAAAAAGAGCGTTTTAAACAAATGTATAAGCCTGAATTTTAATTATCAATTCATAAATGCTTTTCTGTAAATTTTTGAAGCTTCTTGAATTAAATCTTTTCCATATATAATCTCCTTTAATTCCTCTAGTACAGATTTTATACTATTAAGATTATCGGTACAGTATAATTCTTTATACTCTTCTTTTTGAAAGTTTTTTAAATGAATTTCAAAGCTTTTTATTGAAAATGAGTTAGTGTCAAAAGATTTGAATATGATAATACATCGAGGATAAACGCTTTTCTCTCTTAAACTTATTGCCCAACCATTATAATAGAACTCAGTTTTAAAATCAAAAATATTTTGCCATCTCTGAATTTTATTTGTAATTTCATCTATCTCTGCTTGAATTTCTGGCGAATATTTACTTTCCATATAAGACATTATACAAAGAATTATATAAAGGAAAAGTAAAAAATTAGTTAATCAAAGGCAATTTCACCAATGTTAAAAATATCGTCAGATAGACCTAACTTTGAAGTCTTTTTGACATTAGAATTATACATCGATTTATTGAAAGAATATCCACTTCCAAATATTTGAGGAGATTTAATCCCAGTTATTAAAAGCATCACTCTTAATAGTCCGTCAAATTCATCCGAAACACGAGCACCCCAGATTACCATTGAATCATTTACGTCCATTTTTTCTGAAATTCTTTTTGCCACTGAATTTGCTTCTGCTAATGTCATATCATTTCCTCCACAGATATGAATTAAGGCACCTTTTGCACCTTCAATACTTACATCTAATAAAGGAGTATTTAGTGCATCATCAATAGCATCCCCAACTCTATTTTCTTTTCCACTAGATTCGCCAACACCTACAATAGCAACTCCTCCAGTGCTTAGTATGGTTCTTACATCAGCAAAATCTAAATTTATTAATGACGGCAAAGAAATTGTTTCTGTGATTCCCTTTACCATTGTAGCTAAAACTTCATCTGCTACACTGAATGCTTCGATTATAGGTAAATTAGGAGCGATATGTAGTAATCTATTATTATCTATTACTACTAGTGTATCGACATAGCGTTTCAATTGATTCAATCCCATTTTAGCCTTATCAATACGTCCAATTTCAGTATCAAATGGTAACGTCACAACACCCACTACTATTGCTCCTTCTAATTTTGCGATTTCCGCTATAATAGGAGCACTTCCTGTTCCTGTTCCTCCCCCTTCACCGCAAGTAATGAACACTAAATTTGCTTCTCTTAAAACCTTTGTTAAATCCTCTCGAGATTCTTCAGCTGCCGCTCTACCGATGTCTGGGTTTCCGCCTGCACCAAGACCCTTAGTTAAATTCTTCCCAATTAATATTTTTATGTGTGATTCAACACTGTCTAAATGTTGGCAATCTGTATTGATTGCTACGCATTTAGCACCTCTTATTCCTATTTTCATAAGCCTATTAACTGTATTGTTTCCAGCACCACCACATCCGATAATTTTAATATTAGCATAACCAAAATTTTCATTCTGAGGCCGAATAATTTCTCTTTTTCGTGCGTTTTTTATAAATGATTCCATAGCAATTCATATTTTAATTTAATTTGTACAAAGAATTAAAATGAAAAAATTAGAATTAATGTAATATCTCAATATTATGTGTTCAAGGGATTTATAAATTGATTTTTTTCAATTTAGCGAAAAATCTCCATCAGTACTGGGATCAAAAATAAGATTTATATTCTTATTAGAAATGAGAAAGATTTTTGGCAATAAATATGGAAATCTATTGGAAAAGGTCAAGCAATAAGCACCTATATTCGTGACAAGAACTTTATCTCCCTTTGTTAAATTTTCAGTAAAGAAATAATCTTTTGCTAATACATCTTGATCCGTAGGAATTATACCTGCTATGGAAGTTTTATATTTATGTGGTTCATTAATCTGTGAGGCATTATAAAACCTTAAAGAACATTTAGCAAATTTGGGGCAAATATGGTTTCCAATATTTAAGAATATCCATCGATTTTCTCCAACTCTTACAATTTTTGTAATAAACAGACCAGCATCACCTAAAAAATATCGTCCAGGTTCAAAGTAAATTTTTTTGAAGTCAACTTTATATTCCTTCAATAGAGATTTTATTTTCATGGCTATTAGTTTTAATTGATTTTGTGGCATGATTGTAGCTTCTGGAAACCCACCTCCAAGATTAATATTATTAATATTTATTCCAACCTCTGAAAAAAGATGCAAATTATATGCAATTGACGAGATATTTTGTTTAAACTGACTAATATTATTCATTTGAGTAGTATAATGAGACAATATCGATTTAATCTTGATATTCTGATAATTATTGTAGATTTTTGCAAATTCTTTAATTTTCTTCCTGTCCAACTTAATACCTAATTTGCTTTTATATTTTTGCGAATTTACTCTAATACAAATATCTTGAATATAGCCATACTTTTGGGCAATTGAATTAACTTTTTTTAAATCATTTAAATCATAAATTATAATTTCTTTTATTCTATTCTTAATACTTAACTCTATAAGATTTTTCGATAAATAAGGCCCCCCAACAATTATTTTATTTGAGGGAAAGCCAAGTTTAAGTGCTAATCTCAGTTCTGGTAAGCCAATAATTTCTGCTCCAATTCCCTCAGAGTGCACGATTTTGCAAATTTCAGGAAGAAAGTTAGCTTTGAATGAATAATAACAATGGAAGTTATCGAATTCTGAGTTAAAGACATTAATAAATGTATTAATATTATCTCTAATTCTGCTTTCCATTAAGATTAGTAGTGGAGTTCTAAATTTATTAATAATCTCGTCTAAGGATACTGAATCAAGAAAGATATCTTCATTTTCTTTTATTATATATGGGTTTCCAGCAATTTTTTTCATATACTAATCAGTATTGAAATTTTATTAAATTTTTATAAATTTTATCCGTTTCTTTAGCAATTATATCCCAGGTATATTTATGATATACTTTTGATTGTCCAGCTAAACCTAATTTTTTTCTTAATCTTTTATTCTTTAGTAAAATAATAACCTTTTCTGCAATATCTTTGGGATTATCAAATTCTACTAAAAAACCATCAACCCCTTCTCTGATTACCTCTGGAGTTGCGCCAATCTTCGCGCCTATTACTGGTTTTCCAGCAGACCAAGCCTCAAGAAAAGATATTCCAAATGCGTCACTTCGACTAGGCATTAGATAGATATCTGCTTCTTTGAATACTGCTATTTTTTTTTTATCATAATATCCGGTTAAATTTTCAGGAGTGAAATTTATGATTTTTGCTTTGTCTAGTTTAGAAATTTTAGATAATTCAGAATTAAAAGCAATTGTAGAGGGGCCAATAAATACAAAATAGACTTTTTTTATTTTTTTAAGTATAGAAGGTATTGATTTTAGAATTGAAAGTGCTCCCTTTTCATAATTTTTATAACCACAAAATAATATCAATTTATAATTCTTTTCTTTTTTATCGAAAAATTTCTGCTTAAAGGAATAATGGTTTAATGGAGTTTTATGAACGGGTTTAAATCTATCGTAATCTACGCCCATTGGTATGACTTTAATTTTACTCGGCAAGATAGAGCATTTTTGAATTAAAAATTTCTTCTCTAAATTGGTACATGCGATTATTAAATCAAATTTTTTTAAGACTTCTATCAATTGGAGGTCTGAATATCGAGGATTAGAAAAATGAAAGAACGGAGTACACACTACTGGCTTATTAATAAGGTTTCCTAAGATTAGCCCTATAATACAATTGAAATATGGAAAAAAAGTAGTATGAATTAAATCATATCCCAATTTTGGTTTATTCAATAAATCATCCAATAAATCCTCCGAATATGGCCCATTCTTTATAAATGTTTTTAGACCTTCTTCGTTTAATTCTAATTTAACAAACGTAGGAATCGCTTTCAGTTTATTTAGAATATCTTTCTCAGAAGCGTTATAACTCACTGGAAATCTCTTTATATTCAAATGATTAACTTTATCATAATATTTTTCATGGGGCTTTATAGTTTTTCCTTCAGAATTTCTTAAAGCTTTAAAATCAATAGCATTTGAGGTAAGAATATCTATATTGTTTTTAAATTTTGTTGATAATATCTCTGCCATCCGTTGAAAATAAAATTCCGCGCCAGAAATTGAAGGAAAAAATCTAGTTGGAAGATATAAAATATTATTCAAAGAGTAAACGATCCTTTTTTTTATATATTATATTTATATTAAATGTAATAATGTCAAAAGATTTATTATTTCAAGTTTTTAGGGAAGCTCAGAAAAAACAGGTATTAGATGAAGAATTTATTTCATTCTTAGAAAGTATTTTTCCTAATAAATCTACGGATGTTATCAATGTGTTAAAAAGAGGTATCATCAAATATACCTATGAACCCTCAAACAGAATTGTATGGGCTGCCAAAGGAGAAAATCAAGAACATTTAATTTATCCAAAATTATACTGTTCTTGTCAAGATTTCTATAAAAATGTTGTTATTAAAAAAAAGCGTAAGTTTTGTAAGCACATTCTAGCTCAAATAATAAGTGAAGCCTTAAATAATTTCGAAGTGATAATTTTGAAGGATGACAAATTTAAAGAGTTTGTAAGTGATTTAAGACTTAGAGTCTAACGAATTTTCATTAAAATGTTTAACTATAATATCTTCTCTTTCCCACTCTCGTAAAAAGCTATTAAATTCATCTAGACTTATTTTACGTGGTATCTCTATTTTTTTAATTGCCTCTAATTTCCTTATTTTAAACATTAGTTTCTTATTTTTCCGATAAAAATTTTCAGCTTTAGGATACTCATCTTTGAATATCTCTTTTAGTTTTGGCAAATCCAAATGTTCCAAATCATCATAATTTTGAATAATAAAATTGCATAGAGGATCAATAGATATCTCAAAATTGAAGGCATCAATACGTTTTAACGCTAGTGGATATGCTTGACAAGCTAAGGGCTTAGAGGTGTGAACTATGCATCCAGATTGTTCATTATAAAAAGGACACCCCTCTTTTTCGTTATCTAGTCTTATACGATAAGTTAAAATCAAGATTTTTTCATTTTTTATATCCGGAAATACTAAATCTTCGACAATTTTAAATTCTATATTTTCTTTCTTCGCAATCTCAATTAGTTTGTCTGCTTCATCTGGATAAATTGGAATCCTTTTTACATAATCCCCCGGAACCTCATGACAACAGGTTCCACACATTCTGCATTTATATTTTAATAGCATAAGTAGAAATATTTTTTTTTAACAAAGAGAATAAGGGTAATTCCTTAATTTAATTTTTCAATAATATGATTATATTACTTTTACAATAAATCTTGTGTCTAC
Organism: Promethearchaeota archaeon; assembly: GCA_016839915.1. Classification (GTDB taxonomy): domain Archaea; phylum Asgardarchaeota; class Lokiarchaeia; order Sigyniarchaeales; family SOKP01; genus Loki-b32. The sequence continues at coordinate 14,996 of JAEOTH010000093.1, read as the reverse complement.
TAGGATAATACATCGTTTTTAAATTGATAAATTTACCCTATTATTAGGGAAGATTTTACATATAAAAGGTATAATTTATGGAAGGAATACGAATTATAAAACACAAGAATTTAAATAAAGGAGATTTTGTAAGACCAATATGCATCTTAGGAATGCCAGGAATTGCTGATATTGGTAAATTTGCTTTAGATTCTCTTATTGGGCAACTTGATGCTCAAAATCTAATTGATATTATTTTTGATGATTATCCGGCTGGAGCCATCGTAGATGAGAGTTTATTATCTGCCCCTAAAGCCGAAATATTATATTGGAAAGATCCAAATGAGTTAAGAGATATTGTGTTAATAACTGCTGACGCACAAAGTCTTACACCAAAAGGTATATATAAAATATCGAATTTTCTAACTAAAATTATTCATCAATACGGGATAAAGTTAATAGTTGCTTTAGGTGCATATCCAGTAAATAGTAGAAATATCAACTCAGAATTGCCAAAGATTTATCTTAGTTCAACCAACCAGGAATTATTAAATCATTATTTAGAAGAAATTAATTGTCAAAAAATCCAGAAGGGTGTAATCATTGGTGCGAATGGATTGATTCCGACTCTAGCAAAAGCCCGATTTGACATTGACGGATTGGTTTTTCTAGCAGAAACAGATAATATCGCCATGATAAATGAAGATATAACAGATTTAAAAGCTTCTATTACTTTATTAGAGATGCTTAAAAAATCCTTTACGTTACCGATTAAAAAGAAATATACTTTAGCAAATATTGAGGATATAACAAAGAATCTTCAAATTAAAAGAGATCAATTAGAAAAAGATCTTGATTCTCTTCAAATTATTGACGCCGAAGATAAACGAAAATCTTTATATATTTAAGGTAAATTATTTCATAATTATCACTTCTTACTTGTAAACCTTTATTTCTTGAAGGAATTAAGCAAAAAGTATTTTAATTATAGATAATTAAGATTAAATATGAAATATGTGTGTGCTAGGAAGAGTTGTGGCAAAGAAGTTAGTAAGAAAGAATTAAGTGCTCTTCCAGGTATTAAATGTTCTCACTGTGGATTTCGAATTCTATATAAGAAACGACCAGATGTAATAAAGCGAATTAAAGTTCTTTAGATCTAATTTTTTTTAATAAAAATCTATTATTGAGTAAGTATTCAAAAAGAAGAGAATTTCCTTAGATTTTGATTTCGAATTTTAAATGATTTACTAATTCTTTATAACGATTCCTAATAGTTGCTTCTGTAACACCTGCTGCTATTGAGATTTCTTTCTGAGTACGGCGTTCTCCTTCTTGTATTGCTGCAACATATAGTGCCGCACCCGCAAGACCGGTAGGAGCTTTTCCTGCAGTAATACGATACTTTCTTGCAAGGCTTAGAATTGAAGCTGCTCTATTTTGAGTTTTTCCAGACAGTTTTAATTCAGCGCAAAATCTTGGAATAAAGTTTATCGGTGAGGAAACTTTAATATTTAATTTAAGCTCTTTTAGAATTAATCTATAGCATCGCGCTACTTTTTTTTTATCAACTGAAGCAAATTCGATAAAATCGTCTAAAGTTTTTGGTATAGTGTTCAATCTACAAGACAAATAAATTGAACCAATTAACATTGCCTCAATAGATCTTCCTCGAATTAAATTCTTATTGGCCATTTTTCGATAGATATGAGCCGCAGATTCTTTCAAATCTTTAGAAAGGTTCAATTGTGAAGAGAATCTATCTAATTCATTCATTGCGTAAGCCAAGTTTCTATCAATTGATTTATTGGTTCGCGTTCTTACATGCCATTTCCTTAACCGATACACTTCTGCTTTCATTTTAGGGCTTATAGCCTTTCCAAAAGCATCTTTATTCCTCCAACCAATCATTGTACTTAATCCTTTATCATGAAGAGTAAGAGTTGTTGGAGCACCTACTCTTACTTTTTTATTAGCCTCTTCAGATGTGAAAGCTCGCCATTCAGGTCCGTTATCTATAATTCTTTGATTTAAAACTAAACCACATACGTTGCAAACAATCTCACCACGAGATTCGTCTGAAATTACATCTTTATTACCACATTCTGGGCATAAAGTGAAATTTTTTTGAGGTGACGAAAGATCCAATAATGGCAACCCTTTAAAAATTCTCTTCTTTAATTTTCATAATTAATCTTGCACATTTAAATGTTTGCGTTTTGAGGATTTATCCATTAATAAGAAACTCAGTTTACATTTTTTAAATTTTGGATTAGATCGTAACATTTTAATAAGTTCTTTCTTTCACTTAATATAATGCGACATTATTATAAGTCTCATGGAAAGCATTGTTATCTTCGCTCATTTCAATCAAAATGCCCAAAATGTAATGTTAATATATTATATTGGGAATGTACTCATGGGTGTAAAGTTTTTTTTGAATATCCCCCTTATGGAAAATTGGTAAGACATATTTGTCGGCGTCGTGACGGTTCCTTTAACCAAAAACCAAAATTTTCCATCATTGTTAAAAAACCAGAAGGACTATTAGAAGACCAGTCTCTAAGTTGTCCGATATGCGGGAAATTGTTTAAAGATATTAATAGGTTAGATGATCATATAGAAAACTTAAAGAAAAATGATATTCATCATAAAATGTTTTCGGTTGATAAAATTGCCTTTGAAGAACATAACAACGAAAATTTTAAAAAAGATATCTTTAAACCAAAATTTGGGAAAATTAATATAAAAAAGCAGAAAAAAATTGAGTAAAAATATGTTATCGATAAATTTTTAATAAATTAGTATATAATTATTTTATAACAAAACTTAATGACTATAGATAAAATTACCAAAGGAAGGAGGAAAAAACATGCCAGTAGATCCTGCAACAGCAGTCTATAATTTATTGCAATCAGACCCTAACATTATAGCAGCAGCAGTAATTAAAGGAAAAGAAATTATTTATACAACAGATAATTGGGACATTAGTGGGGATGTTGACAGAGTAGTATCAAGTTGGATGGGCCAAAATGCTCAATTCATAATGGTTTCAGGAGTAAAATATTCTATGTTGCAGATGGAGTCTGAACGTTTAGTTGCCATTTCTTTGAAAGGCGAAGGAAGTATATGCGCAGCAAAAGATGACGAGCATAAACTTATTTGTTATCTTCAGCCTGATGGGGATGCCCGTGGAGCAATAATGGATGTTCAAAGAACTGTAGGGGTAATGAGCACACAAGGTCCATACTTGGATTCTAGTGCACAGATGGGCCAGAAAACATCTCAGATGGATGGGGCGCCCTCTACAGGATACACTTCCTCGGCTAGTGCTAGTCCAAGTGTAGATCCTCAACTAAAAGGGGAAATACAGTCATTTTTAGATTGGATTAAGGATAGTGAAGGGCTAGCAGGATATATTAACTATTATCTTCAGCAAAATAATACACAAATAATTTCGGAGTTATCAAAAATTTATAATGAATTAAGACAAATATTTGGTGTTTAGCTTACTAAATACCTAATAGTTTTTCTTCCAAACCTTTATAATTAGCTGATCTTTTCATTCCTTAATATTTACTTATCTGGCTCTTAATTTTTACCAGAAATAATAATTTAAATTTAAAAATTTATATATTTTTTATAATTTTAGGTAATCATAATAAATAGATAATTCAATTTTACTGATATGGTGAGATTTTTGGCTAAAAAAGTTAAAAGTAAGATGGCGCATGAAAAAACAGAAAAGAAGGAAAAAGTAAAATCTTCTTCAAAAGAGGAGACAGAAACAAAAGCAGAATATTTAACAAAGGAAGATTTAAAATTAGATATCCCTGTAGTCCCTGAAGCACCCAAGAAATCAAAAAAAATAACTATGGATACTAACAACTTATCAGCAGATGTTTTAAAAAGAATAAAAAAAATTGAATCGCCTAATGTAAAAGTAGTATTAGTAAATTGCGAGCGTTGTAAAGCTATTATCCCTGTTCCGATTCCAAAAAAGGCAATTTTAGATTCCGAACTGCCAGTAGTACCAATAAGTTATGTTCATAAAAATCTTCAAAAAGAAGATCAACATTGTTTAACTATTCATCTTGATCATGATTTTGATATCCGAAGGCAGAGAATTTCTGATGTAGTAATATCTTCTGACTAAAAAAATATTAAAATCTCACAAGAAAAAAGAACTAAAGCAATCAAAAAAATGAATCTCTTAGTAGAAGAAAATATCAAAATTGATGATATTACCATTTATGTAAAACTTGTAAAATTACATAAGAGCTATCTATTATTAATTTCTGATCAACCTTATATGGGAATAGGGAATGTAACATTAGGATCTCCACCGGTGATAGAAGGGATAAAATCACTAACAGCATCTTATAGTCTATTTGGCGTGGATACAAAATTATTAAGTACTATCATAGCGGAAAGAGCTGCAAACATCCTTAAAGCCCCAGTACTTCTCCTTTTATTTTTAAAGAGTAAAAAGGATGATAATGACATAATTAAACCACTAATAGAATTCTTGAATAAAATTCTAAATGATGTCCTTGAAAAATAAGAAAGATGCAGAGAGTGGGATTTCCGAAAAATTGATAGTTTCAGATTTTTTTCGAACCCACGCACTCCTATGAGATCGGATTTCTTATTTATTATAAGATCTTGAGTCCGACACCGTTAGCCATGAAACCCATATTCATAGGAATAGTATTGACCAGGCTTGGTTATCTCTGCACTTATTAAAATTATATAATTTATTGTCATTATAAATTGTTTCGAATGTTTTAATAAAAAAGACCTAAATTTGGAACTATTTTTGATTGATAAAGATTTAATTTAATCCTATTTAACCAAATAAGGGAAGTATCATCGTAACCACAACCATTACTACTAACATCACTATTAAGAAAATGCATTGTAATCTACCCTTTTTCTTCTTTTTTCTCTCTTGTTGAAAATAATTATCCTTACAAACTTGACCACAAAATTTCTTATCAGTAGGCATTGCTTTACCACAAATAGGACAATGACTATGAGGCCCCCATTTTTTTTTAATTTGATCTTTCCATGAAGATTGAGACATTTTTTAACTCGATTTTAATAGGGTTAATATAGGATAATAAAAATTAGAAGATTAAAATAATTTATTCATTTGTAATAATCGTATAAGATATATTTTCTTCGCCGTTCCAATATTTTTCAAATTCTTTTAAATCTTCACCAGACATAATTCTGACATCTATATTGCTTCTTTTTAAAATCTGTAATGAGACTGCGTCAAATATACGATATTCTCCCGCTGCTGCTTGTTTATCTCCAGAAGAATTAAGAATTAATTTTTGTAATTTCTCATAAGTTAAAGTCTTTAGCAATTTAGCATCCTCAAATTTCTTAGGATCTTTATCATATATTCCTTTAACATCTGTTAGGATAACTAATTCATTCGCTTTTATAAATTCGGCTACTTCAAGAGCAACAGATGTTGTAGACTGTCCTGGTTGTAAACCCCCCATAACAATAATCTTTCCAAAAAGCAATGCTATTGATAGTTCTTCTATTGATTTTGGAACTAAGGGATATGCGAAATCTTGAAAAGAAGATATTAATAATTTCGAATTTAAACGAGACAAATAAATTCCAAATGTGTCACACAATGCTTCACTTCCGTGAAATGATCTTACTGCATTTATATATTCCCTAGCAATTTTACCTCCACCACATACAATGACAATACTCCCAGGATATTCCATTTTTTTAAAGATTTGACAAAAATTATGAATCTTTTTCTTATCAATTTCTTTATCATCAGTAAATAATAATGAGCCCCCGATTTTTATGACAGTATTTTTCATAATATTTTCATTGAAATGTTCTTTTATTAATATATAGTGGATTAGATAAATTAAGTTACTTTAAGTTAATGTCTAATAGAACGAAAAAAATAATAATTGAAGTACCGCATAGAATATCCGGTTTTTTTGAGATCGTTGACACAATTAATGGAATTAAAATCAACGATCCAGTGAGAGTAGGTTCTCGAGGAGCAGGATTTTGCCTTAACGCTAAAGGTAAGACCGAAATAACTGCTGAAATTCTTAAAAGAGATAGCGATTTTAATTCAGAAATTTACATCAATGGGAATAAATTGAATCAAAGAGCTGAAACTACAACTTATATTATTGATTATATTAAAAAAATTATTAATAAACCTTATAAAATCCGAATAGATCACTCTTTTGACCTACCTGTTGGATGTGGGTATGGGGCAAGTGGTTCAGGTGCATTAGGCACTATTTTTGGTTTAGATCATTTATTAAATTTAGGATTTTCATACCAAGAAAAGGGAAAAATTGCTCATATCGCAGAAGTAGTGAATCACACTGGTTTAGGAACTGTTTGCGGTCAATTAAATGGTGGGATAGGAATTCTGAAAGAACCAGGATATCCATGCAAATATGAGAGAATTGACATCCCCCAAAATTTAATAATTATTTGTGGTTCTTTTGGGATGATTCACACTAAATCTATTTTAACAGATCCGGTTTTAAATACCAAAATAAAGGAAGCTGGAAGGAAAGCACTAAAAAAATTAGTTAAAAACCCTAATATAAACACTTTTATGGAAGTATCTATTGAATTTGTAAAAAATACAGAAATTCTTGAATTACTAGAATTGGTAAAAATTAAAGAATTAATAGACGATTTAAATAAATTAGATATTATTGGTGCTAGTATGAATCAACTAGGTCGCTCAGTTTATACAATATGCAGAAAAGAAAATGAAAAAGAGGTTTTAAGTATAATAGAATCTTATAGACCTGAGATAAAGACTTTAATTACATCCATACATAAGAATGAATCTATAAAAATAAAAAAGAAATAATGTTTTTAAAGATCTGTTTAAATATTCATTTTCATTTTTTTAAATTCTGTTTTTAAATCTTCAATAAGTTCTTTTTTTATTGAACCATTAATTCTATCATAGCCTTCACAAACAATGGATCTTACTCCCATTATATCAGGAGAAATATTAATAATTAAAGGAATATCTTTTTTCCTTAAATTTCCAGCTAACGCTATTTCAAGATCGTAATCTTTTGCTTTATTTTTAAACTGAATTAGTTGATCTACCGATAAAAAATCAAACAGTCCCAAATTGTCTTTAATGTAGGTATCGAGCATCGCAATATCCGAACCAGATTCTGCTGCAATCGTTGGAATACTCATAAATTCTGGTGATGATTTCATTCTACTTCGATCAGCATATCCAGCGACAACAACTTTAATTTTATCATTATAATCTTTTACTGCCTTTACGACTTTTTTCATTAAAATTATTCCCGATTTTTCATTTTTAGGCCCTTTTAAACCAATTTTTATTATATCTGCGCCAGACACAGCCGCTCCTAAAGCCGCCAATGAAGCGGAACCAGGTAAATTTGGAAAGTCCCCAATTGTTGCGCTTAAGAGTTGAGAGCTTTCTGGTGGAATCAAGCTCTTCATTTCACTAATAATCCAAGGAAAATTGGCACCTAGTGACCCCTCATTAGGATTTTTACAATCAATGTAATCTACTTGATTAGCCACAATAATTTTTGCTTCTTCAATTGTTTTTGGACTAATTAAAAGTTTGATTTTATGCGACATTGTGTATCATATATAATGTAAAAATATTAAAAAACTTATTTAGGATTTGAAATAAAGAAATTGATTCATTTTGATTAACTAACAAGGTTAAAAATGTTTTTAATAGAAATATTAATTTAAAAGGAAATATGAATTCCAATACATTTATTTTAGTAGAATTTTATATAAAAGTTTAAATTAAATCATTTTTATTAAATATAAAAAAAGATCACGAGTTTATTATGTCACCTAAAGAAATTACAAAAGTGGATATTACTAATGAAGTATTTAAAGAACCAATAGAAGTGGTTGAACAATTATCATCGAACTTAAATTTAAAATACACAAAAGTAATACAAACTTATGTGATGGAAGATCGAATACTAGACTTAACACTAGAGGATCAAGGATCAGGCTATTTCAAAGGCAAAGTTGTATGGATAGGGAATAAGAAGGATGATACAGAAGGATCTATATTTTGTGTTGATACTAAAGATGAACTTAAGCAAATTACCCCTACCGCAGAGAATACCGAAAATGTAACATTAGATATCAAGAAGGGATTAATTAAAGTATCTACTGCATCAAAAACAAAATGTTCTGTATGTGGAAAGAATATAGAGATTTTTGATGAAGTTACTGGCTGTCCTATATGTGAAGCAAAAGCCCATAAGGAACATTTAACAGATTGGGTTAGAATGAAGCACACTTGCCCAGTTTGTAAGAAATCTTTAAATGTCTCGAGCACAGGCTTAATTTTTATGGATTAAATTTTGAGTTTTTTATAAATTTCTTAATTTTTCAACTTCTATTGTTCCATCATATAATGCTGTGGCTATGAGAACTCCAGAGAAGTTTTGTTCTTTATATTTTAAGATATCTTTAAAATTCTTTATCCCACCACCTACAAAAATATTCCCATTGAAATTATGCAAAATCTCTAGATAGAATGGTGGAATTCCTCCAATTTTCTGCCCTACTCTAAATAAGTCTAAAAGGATTATATTTTTAATTCCTGAGGATTCGATTTTTTTAATGAGATCTAATGGATTTTGTTCTTTTATATCTTTAGCTTTTGATAAAATCCGTCCTTTATACATATCAATACTGATAGTTATGTTATTTTGATTAAAGAATTGTAAACTTTGATTAATAATTTTGAAACTTTTAAGAGTTTCTAATCCAAATATTAGACTTTTAATTCTAAAACTAGAAAAATTGTGAATTTCTTTAAGATTAGCAATTCCAGGATCCAAAATTATTTCAATATCAGGAATCTCTAAAATTTCTTTTAATATTTGATAATTCGGAGCTTTATTAATGATAGAATCTAAATCAGCGATATAAAATTCATAAAAGTTAAGTTTATTTTTAATTGTTCTAACAATTTCTACAGGATTGGAAGAATGAAATAAATAGGATTTTAAAGTCTTGTATTGAGATCTCTCTCCTTTTAAAGCGTGCACTGCTTTAGAATTTAAAATATCTATTACGGGTATAATTTTGAATTTGCACATTTAAAATAGGTAAATTTAATTTATCAAAATCTTCAAAGAGTTTTAAGATTTCTTAAGTAATTTTATTAAATATAGACTAATAGATTTTAATAAATTACCTTTATTTTATACTCTTTAATTTTAAAAGAATATCATTTTTTAATTACAATTAAATAATTTTTTTTTTAAATAATCCTAGGTAAATTAATTTTATAGCTCAAAAAATTTATGAAATATAGTGATTTGAATGAAAACTGAAGTATATGTTAATAAAATAATTGAAGATACAGGTTTAACAAGAAAGGAAATTCAGACTTTAGTTGAAGATAAGAAAAATGAATTAAAAGGACTGATTTCTGATGAGGGTGCTTTGTTTATCATTGCAAAAGAGTTAGGAGTTGATATAAAGGGAGAAAATAAAGATTTATTAAAGGAAATTGAAATTTTTATTTCAGATATTACACAAAATATGAAAAATATAACTTTATTTGGCAGAATCAAAGAAGTCTATAATGTTAATAACTTTGAAAAAAGTGATGGAACAAAGGGATACGTGGGTTCCTTTTTATTACACGATAAAACTGGAGATGCACGAATTGTGCTTTGGGATAATCAAGTGAATATTTTTACTGAACAAAATTTTGTAAAGAATGAATTAATTAAAATCATTAATGGTAGCGCAAAAAAGGGGAGGTATGGAGGTATTGAAATTCATGTAGGAAGTTATGGAAAAATTATACTATCTCCAGAAGATGTGGATTATAAAAAATATCCTAAAATTACCTATGAATCAATAAAAATACGTGATATTAACTTAAATCTCAATTCTGTATCAATAGAGGGAAAAATCATTCAAATATTACCAAAAAAAGAATTTACGAGAAAGAATGGTGAAATAGGAAAGGTCCAATCTTTAACATTATTTGATTCAACTGGATCAATAAGGATTACATTTTGGAATGAAGATACTGAAAAATTAAAAATGTTAGAAATTAATGATGTAATATTAATTACCAATTTAAACCCTCGATTGAGTAGTTTAGATTCAAAAACGATCGATCTAATTGTAAATAGAAATACAACTATTACAAAAAAAACAGGAGATTTGGATATTGAGGGTGAAGCTATAAAAAATATCAAGGAGCTTCAGAATAGGAAAGGACTCGTTTCTTTTGTGGGTATTTTAACCTCAGTTGATAATATAAAAACAATATCTTTAAAATCGGGAGAAGAGGTTTCTTTATTAGGAATTGTTGTAAGTGATAATACTGATGGTATTAGAGTCACATTATGGGGTGAAAAGGCAGAAGAATATTCAAAACTATTAAATGTTGGACAAGGATTATCGCTAAAAAATGTAATAGTTAAATATAGTTCCTTTTCAAGTAGAAATGAAATCTCTCTGATTAATGATTCAATATTGGAGTTAAAAGATTTAGAAATAAAGAACCTAAAAAGCATTGAGTTAGCTGGAAAAGAGAGATCAACAAATTTTACTGGAAATTATGCTAAAATAGATACAATTAACGCTCCTGGGATAATTGAAATAAAAGGTTTCATTGCTAAGGATCTTAACAATATAACTGTTTATGAAGCCTGCCAGAATTGTTCTAAAAAAATTGAAAATTGCAGCTGTGGTAAAGGAGAAAATACTGAATTGCGAATGATTATTAATCTTATAATTGATGATGGAACTGGAACTATAAGAACTACGTTTATGGGAGAGAAAGCAGAGAAAGTATTAGGTATAAAAACAGCAAATATCGCACAAATTAAAGAAACACCTGAATTTGAGAAATTTCTTGAAAAGAAATCCTCTGAGTTTTTAGGTAAAGATATTATTATAAAAGGCAGAGCAAAATTTAGTGATTATTCAAATCAATATGAGATATCCGTTTATGATTTTAGAGATATTAATATTGACGAGGAATTAGAGAGAGTAATGAAAAAGATTGAAACTTGAAACAATTCATATAAGAGAAAGAAAAAAAGTTCTTCATTTAATGAAATTTCTTTACTGAGTTATTAAACAAATACTACTAAATTTTTCAGGATTCTCAATAATATCATTGCATGTTTTTATTACATAATCTTCTGTTATTTCTTTAATGTGAAAATTAAAAGGCCAAACCCCAATAATAATATCACCTAAGTTTTTCACATTCCCAATTAAATATCCAATCTTTTTCGTATCTGATTTAGATGTATATAATATAACAAGATAATAGTTATACGGATAATCAACTGTGGGATTTCCAATTGTGAGAACTTCTTCGATATTTTGAAAATTTATTATATGATTATTTTTTTCACTTATCTTTTTTAATTCTAAAATAAATTTCAAAGGGATAGATAGAGGTTTCTCAAATTCTATATTCTTAAAGCTTAATGTAAGATTTTTGGTTTCAAATTGTTGATGTGCCCTGAAGATTACTTTATAAATAACAGAGTTCATGGAATTTAATTCAATTTAGTTTTTTAATTAATCTATCTACATCTAGAGTCTTCCAATTTCATATATGTTCTGATAGTATATTGCGTCCAATAATTATTCTTGGATTAGTATATTTTCTTCAGGGAATCCTAGGTCGATTAAGAATTTTTTCATTTTAAAGCGATGATCTCCTTGGAGCTCAACTTCATTATCTCTGACAGTTCCTCCAGAAGCACATTTTTTTTTAGCTTTTGTTAATATATTCTTTAGGTTTACGTCGAAATTACCAACAAACCTAACAACAGTAACAACCCTCCCCCATTTTCTTCTATCGTTATAAATTATGATTTGTTGTTCATCAGCACTTAAACTATCACATATACATAGTTCTTTTGGAAAACTACATATAGGACAAATCTCGTCGTCTTTAATACTTTCTTATCACAACCTTTAATATCAATGCGTTTTAAAATTTAGCTCTAAAAAATAATAGAATGAAATCTTATAAAAATCTTTTTCATTTTAAAGACAAGCTTTTATAAACTAATACCCACCATTTTCTTAGCAAAAAAGTATTTAAAGCAAAATTTTTATTATTTATCAATAAGCTTATTCTTTTTGTTAGAATATTTATGTGATTGATTAAAATGCAGAGCTCATGGATTTTTAAAGTAATTGTAGCTGGTGCTGGTGGTGTGGGAAAAACTGCGATGATAACACGGTACTGTACGGGAAAATTCGAAGAAGGTTATAAAATGACAATAGGTGCGGGATTTCATACGAAATCCGAGACGTTAGACAATAGAGAAGCTGTTAAAATGCAACTATGGGATTTTGCCGGAGAAAAACGATTTCGTGAACTCTTACCAGATTATTGTAAAGGTGCCAGTGGAGCATTTATTTGTTTTGATATTAGTGATTACGATACTTTTAGAGAAATCCCCGAATGGTTAAAGATAATTCGGCAGAAAGCTGGTTTCGTTCCAATAATACTTTTGGGAATGAAGTGGGATCTTTCTAATCATGAAGTAGATTTTAATATCGCAAATGATTACGCTGTTAAAGCAAAGTGTAACCAATGTGTGTTTTGTTCATCGAAAGAAAACGTTAATATAAACGAATCTTTTCACGCTATGGCTAAGTGGTTGATTTATTATGCAACAAAAACTGAAGAGAGTTAATCTTAAAAATTGGTTTTTTACTAAAAACTTAAAATAAGGATTTTACATTTCTTAGGGAAAAAGCTAAATATTATATTTAATAAAACAATATATCAATAAAAACATAACTACGCCTCCGTAGCTCAGCTAGGTAGAGCACCCGGCTGTTAACCGGGCGGTCGCATGTTCGATCCATTCTAAGCAAGATTTCCTTGCTGCGGGAAATATTCGTGGGAAACCCTACACGATTCCTATAGCCGGGGGCGTCGTTCTATTCCTAATTAAATTTAAAATTTCTAATATTATTCTCTGTTATTTTATAAAACTGCTTTATTTGATCCCAATATTCCGATCCAACAATGCTTTCATGATTTTTTTTGAATTGATGTGAATGTATCATTGTTTGGCAATTTGCACATATCGCTACACAGTTTTCACTTTTTAATTTCTTAACAATCTCAGGAACTGGTTGAGATAATAACCTTTTCCATTGTGTTCTATTTGGATTCCTTAAATTTTTATGATGAAATTGAAGTCCTGGCAAATTATTTTTTATGGTTATTTGTTCACATGCAACACATTTGCCATTATATAATTTGCTTATTACAATATTTTTTCTAACCCATCTTTTAAAATTGGGGCGATCATTTACAGGAATGCCATCCGAGTGTTGTTTTACATGTTTTTGAATAGCTTTCTCAATTTGTTTTAGATTTTGGTTCCCTACTTGAAAATTTTGAATTATTCTTTCATATTTATAATAATTTTTAGCCTGTTCTTGCGTATGACAGTTTTTACATTCTAAATTTACTCTTTCTTTCTCCAATTTTTTCATAGCTCCTTCCCAATTTTTATGCCCAAATTTTATACGTTGAGATTTTAATTCTGGATTAGGATGATGAAAATCAAAAGAAGGAAGCTTTTCTACTCCAGTATTACATTTTTGACATTTTCTCTTAAATTTTCCGTTGTAAATATTCTGAACGATTTTATATTTATTACTGAGGGCGTAAATTTGTTTAAATTCATTTCTACAGTTTTTACATATGCTTCTGTAATATCCATTTTCTTTCCGGCGGTCTCTACGAAATTCAAAATTATTATATTGTTTAATTTCATGACATCGTCCACATTCTTTTCTCTCTCCATCATTATATAGTTTTTGATGAGTTTTTGGATTACTAACATTTTGTGGTTGGATCTGCTCATTTTTTGTTTTGGTTAATTTTTTTTTGGATGGTTGCATTTCTGAGCCTTCAGGTTTTGGAAATTCATTCTTAGATTTAATGTTAGGTGAGAGTTCAGGTGGTTTAATAGTGTTTTTGGGATTGTAGTTGGGAGGGAGAGTCGGTCTTTCAATCTTGTTTTGATGAGTGTAGTTTGGTGGAAGTTCAGAGCGTTCTATCTTATTCCTCGGTTTGTGATTCGTTGGAAGTTCATGCGGTCTGATTTTATTTTTTGGTGTGTAATTTGGCGGCAGAATTTTCGGCTCAATTTTATTTTGCGGTTTCGCATCGGGGTTGAATGTGGGTTTCTCGCTTGACTTGTCCGGTTTTTTATCGGGGGCGTACATAGGGGCGTCAATATCCTCATCTGGCACTTCTTCATGTGGATTAAATATCTCTTCGTCTAACTCCTCATCTGGTATTTCCTCATGTGGATTAAACGATTCTTCTTCAGAATCCTCATCTGGCACCTCTTCATGAGGGTTAAACTGCTCCTCATCTAAATCCTCATCTGGGTTCTCTTCGTGAGGATTAAATAACTCTTCATCTAACTCCTCATCTGGAAATTCTTCATGTGGATTAAACTGCTCCTCATCTAAATCTTCATCTGGGTTCTCTTCGTGAGGATTAAATAACTCTTCATCTAACTCCTCATCTGGAAATTCTTCATGTGGATTAAACTGTTCTTCATCCAAATCCTCATCTGGTATTTCCTCATGTGGATTAAACGACTCTTCTTCAGAATCCTCATCTGGTATTTCCTCATATGGATTAAATAGCTCTTCTTCAGAATCCTCATCTGGTATTTCCTCGTGTGGATTAAACGAATCTTCTTCAGAATCCCAATGAGGTATCTCGTTTGGATCAAACGGCTCTTCATCTAATTCCTCATCCGGAAATTCCTCACGATGCTCATGAAATTCTTCCCATTTATCTATTTTATCCCCCATAAAAACACCTCCTTAATTCGAATAAAAATGGTCAAGAGTTTTAATGACGAACATTTCTTCATTATTTCCATTAAGAACAATCGCATGGCGATTCTTTTGAAGTGTGAGGTATTCTTGTATTT
>JAEOTH010000092.1 GCA_016839915.1 Promethearchaeota archaeon | reverse complement strand
GGTAAAATTAACGATTTACAAAATGAGAAAGATCGGGCTCAAATACTTAGAGAAGAAGCTGGATGGGATGCAAAAGAAGCAAGGCGTATTGTGGATGTATACTACGGAAGTGCTCTTGTCAACGGTACTTCTGGTTTACAGAGATTTGATCGTGTTAAATCATATTTGAGTGCTGCTTTTAGAGATTGGCTTGGTAATTGCATTATAGCAAAAGAACCTGCAACAGGATTTAAAGTGGTATTTACAGATATGCAAATCCATGAGGATACCAGGCATACGTCGTATGGACAGATTGCAGGAATGGCGTTTTCTGCTATGTCCTTAGCGATGTTGGAAGCTGATCCTCATCTTTATGAACCAATCCAAAGAATTGACATAAAAACGCCCCAAGGAACTGAAGGGGGAGTCACTGCTATAATAACAAAGCGAAGAGGTAGAATTACCAATGTTATTCCAGAAGGAGAATACGTCAGGATTCAAGGTCAAATTCCTGCTGCAGAGACAATTGGAATCGCTGATGATATAAGAGGCTCTACTCAAGGTAGAGCTTTTTTTGGGTATGAATTTAAGGGATTCGAGAAAGTACCTGCAAGTTTAGAAGAAGAACTTATTATGGAAATTCGCAAAAGGAAAAACATGCCATTAGAATTACCCAGTAGAAAAAGCTGGGAACGTTTTATTTACAAACGGACCTAAAATCTTTTTTTATTGTTTTTTTTCATTAAAACTGCAAATATTAGTTTTATTCCAAAATCAACACGAATAGACAACCAAATAATAAAAATTGAATCATATTATTTTTTGATGTTATTTATTTTGCTTGTAACTTCTATATCATTCCCTTCAGTATCTTTAAATTCTAAAACCCAATTATCAAGTATTTTTGTCAGAGGAAATACGATTTCTCTATCTAATATCTTGAGCTTTTCAATAATTTTATTTATATCATTAACTTTAAAGCTTGGTAAACAATTATCTCCCCAAGTAACCTTTTCATTCACTTCACTGTTATTAAAGAGGCCAAATCTAAAACCTTTTATACTAAAAATGCTGTAAATTTTATCCTTTTTAAAAACGGGTTGTTCAAAAAAGCTTGTATAAAATTTGATTGCACGGTCCATATTCTTAACACAAATATATAAAGAATTTAGAGTTATATCTAGCGTCATTCTATTTACCTGGTGTGTAAAATTATATTATAAATAAGCACATAATATGGATATTTTTTATCATTATTAACTATAAGCTTAATTTAAAAGGTAGAAATCATGTGTAATAAACCAGTAATAACAATAATAAGAGTAATAAACTAATTTTAAGAGAAACTTGAGATCTTAGCGATCATATATAGCTTTCTGACAAGTACTTTAAAAGCATCAGTTACTCCTTGACCTGTCAAGGCACTCGTTTTATAATATCCAATAAGTCTATTATTTTTTGCTAATTGTTCAACCTTTACATCTGAAGTTGGTATACCCGGATTTGAGCTTAATTCTCCCTCATCAACTAGATCCACTTTATTTCCAAATAAAACTATGGGGATATTTCCACAATGCTTTTTAAGATCATCAAGCCATTTGCTAACATTATCATAACTATTAGATTGTTCTGGTGCATGAGAAAAAACGATGATACCTCCACTACTTCCTGTATAGAACCTTTGACGTAACGCTTGAAATTGATCTTGACCAGCTATGTCCCAAAGATACAATTCAACTTTCTCCCCATCAATAGTTTCCTCATATTTAGAAAATTGTGTTCCTAAAGTTGCTATATATTCTTTTTGAAAAGAACCTTGAGTATAATTTTTAATCAGAGATGTTTTCCCAACAGCTCCGTCTCCAATTACGGTAATTTTGAATCCGTATCCTTTTTCATCGTCACTCATTATATTTCTCCATCCTTCTAAGTCTATTTTCCTTTTTTAATTAATGAAAATCAGCTGTTTTAAATTTATTCAATCCAAAAATTACATATACTTTTAAAGAATGATACTGACGTTTGGAATTAAAAAGATTATATTATCTCTATATTTTAAAACTGAATGAGTTTAAGTTGGGATTAAAATTTGACCAGAATAACTATTCAATTTTAAATGGTGGCTCTATGATATAATTTTTTTATTAATGTTTGAAAACCTTCTTTAACTCCTTGACCTGTTAAAGCACTAGTCCTGAAATATTCACTAATATTATGATCTTGAGCAAATTTTTGAACATGAACATCTGAAGTTTCATAATCTGGACTAGTTGCTACTGCATTTTGATCAACTAAATCAGCTTTATTTCCAAATAAAACTACTGGTACATTTCCACAAGCATCTTTAATATTCGATAGCCATTTATCAATATGGCGATAAGTTTCAATTTCTTCAGGAGCAAGAGAAAAAACAATTATAGCGCCACTACTTCCTTTATAAAATCTATCACGTAGGATGCTGAATGATTCTTGACCAGCTAAGTCCCATAAAAATAATTCAACCATTATTCCACTTATATTCTCTTCATATCTTGAGAACTGCATCCCTAAAGTAGATATATAATCTTTTTCAAACGTGTTTGTTGTATATCTTTTAATTAATGATGTTTTACCAACTGCAGCATCACCAATAACGACAATTTTGAATCCGAATCCTTTTTCGCTCATGGTTAAGATTTAAATAATTTTTTATGATTTATTTTCCTTATAGTAGAAATAAGATCTTTTAAGCATTATTAAAACATCATTTTTAAACAAATCTGATAGGATTTAAAGAATGAAATTTATTACTCTAAAATCAATTTCCATTAATTAAATGTTAAAGAAAAACCAATAGAAAATATTTCTGACAATTTCTAAATTATATATTAAATAGTTTAATTAATTCATCTGTATTTTCTACTAAGATATCAGGTTGATGTTGCTGTAAAGTTTCCTTCTTGGCAAGACCACTTGCAACACATATCATTTTCACTTTAGCTGCCTTGCCAGCTTCGATATCAGTTGTCATATCTCCAATGAAAATCGCTTCTGACGGTTTTATATTCCATTTATCAAGGATTTTTAAAATTCCTTCAGGATTAGGTTTAACTTCTGAGACATCATTAAACCCTATTATTATATCGAAATACTGTGAGAGGTTAAACTTTTCTAAAACTTCTTCAGCGTATTGACTTTTGTTATTTGTTAATATCGCTAATTTCATGTTTTTAGCCAATTTTGAGATTAATTCATCGATTCCCTTAAAAATGGTTGATTCTGCTTCCTTATATTTATTGAATTGATTGAATAAGAAAATAGCAAAGCGTAATTTCTTGAAAAAGCTTATTCCCTCTAAAAATTTCACCTCTAATAATTCAAAGGAATTTAAAAGGATTTTAGGTACAGGATAATTTTGAATTTCTTCAATGAGGTGTGCAATCTCCTCCATTACATCGTCTCGATTCACATTTTCTAACTTGTATTTTTCAATACCATCATCTACAGCTTTTTTAATTGCTTCAGTAATATCGTATATGACTCCATCTAAATCAAAAATTATACCTTTTTTTTCCATAGTCTATTAATATTAAGAACAATTTTAATAAAAATTTTAATTATACGGATATCAATAATCTAATTATATTAAATATTTTTTTTAATCTTAATTGATAATGAACGATAATAAAGAAGAGCAAAACGAAGAACAAGATATGGAAGAAAAGGAATTACAAGAAGATGATTTGGAAACATATATTAAGGATATGAAAGCACTTGAATCAGATTTTTCTGATTTAGATGGTTTTGATATGGATGAGCTTCAGGAGATGCAAGATGCAATTGCGAAAGTGAAGGAAAGTGAGGAGTTACCTAAAGTAATGTTACCAAGTGAAGAAATCGCTACTGAAAAGCAAATTGTGGACGAAATTCAAAAGGAAAAAGAACTTAAGGAATCTATGATATCTGATTTTTCTGATATAGATGAACTTGATTTTGATGAATTAAGAGAAATGCAAGAAGCTATTGAAACCGTAAAACATGATCAAATTGAGACTTTACCAGGCGAAGAAGGCGAAATTCAATCGACTCAAGAAATTTCTAAGGAATTAGAGGATAGAATTAAGCAAGAGCTTTTAAAAAGAAAAACCTCAGAAAAAAAGGAAATAATCACTCCTGAGAAGTTTTTAGATTATATTAAAAGTAAACGCGATAAGATCTGGTATCATGCGCTATATTATTTAGTTTTTAATATTGAAGACCATATTGCTTCAAAAACACTATTGTATGATGTATTAAAAGAAGTTACAAGTAAATCTCCCATTGATCCTATTCTTGAGTCCCAGTTTTATTTCGGTTTAGGGTATATTTTAAGACTAAGTTTAAATGATAAACAAGTTGTTCGATTTCTGAGAGATGGTAAGTTTAAAATTAATGTGAATATTGATAATCTGAAAGAAATTTTAGAAAATGCAGGTGAACCAATAAGCACAAGACCTATTATAAAAGAAGAAGAAAAGAAAAAAATGTTCAAGGATTTTCTCGATGAGGATTTTCTTGATATCTAAATGCCTGATACTAAATTTAAGTTATTAATTTGGTACCACACTGCTTACAAAAGTTATCAGACCCACTATTTTCATTTCCACATGAATGACAATATTTTTTTGCTGAATTATTTTGATACTGTGAAGATGTATTTTTTATATCAGTTAAGATCTCATAAAAATTCTTATCTACATCTCTTACTAATTTCATAGGAGGAGTTCCAACTTCAAGTGCCCATTTCTTCATCATACCTTGTGGCTTCAACCATTGCACGCCATACCCAAATGATAAACTTACTTCTATACTTACATAAGTCATAGAATCTTTAGGATTGAAACCAAAGTTCATTTGATAAGTTTCACCATTAGAAGTCATTGAAAATCCCCGTTGTACTTCCATAGTGCGGAAGAATTCATTACCTGTAAATTGTTGATCTTTTATTTTTCCACCGTTATCTTCCCAAAAAGCCAGTGTTCGATTCCAAACATCATTTAATGGTAATGACATTGTATAATACCCAAACTTATGTCCCATAAAATCACATTCTTTAGTTTTATTTGATAAAACACATAAAAGTTTTCAATTTTATTTTATTAAATTTATTAAGAATAATTTAAAAATTTATATTTACAACTTTTATGAACCTCATTGAGATAAATGATGAATAAAAAACCCTCTTTATTGATTATTGGGAATTCTAACGTAGGGAAAAGTTCAATAACTAGATTACTAATGCCAAATCCGAGAAAATTTAAAGGTAAAACGGGAAAAACCCCTGGAAGTACTTTATTGATAAAATCTGTTTCTCAAGAAAATTTGGCATATGAAATCGTTGACCTTCCTGGTTTTGGATATATTCTACACTCAAGTCGAAGACGTTCCGAGCATATAAAGAAACAAATAGTAATTCATATTGAAAAACATCATAAAGATTATTTTTGTGGGTTAGTTATAATTAACGTTTTAAGGATTGAAGATGAATTGGAAAAATATTTTTTCCAAAATAAAAAAACTATACCTTTAAGTTTTGAATTACTTAGTTTTCTTAGAGAATTTAATATTCCTCTTTTAATAGTAATAAATAAAATTGATAAAATATCTAATATGGATAAAGTCAAAATAATCAACTTATTTGTTGAATCCGCAAAACAATATCGATTAAATGTTGTCCATTTAGATAAACATGAACTATATAACGATGAAGAAATTCCATATTTAGATTTTTCCGCTTTAAAAAAAACAAATCTAGAAAAATTAAAGAAAATAATTCAACAGTTATTAAACCAAATAAGGAGCTAAGTTATCAATCTTTTTTTCTTTGAATGAAATATTTAATTATTCCCAATATAGGATTTAAACGTGGTACTTTTTCTTTATATTTCTTATAATCTTCACCAAATTTATCAATAAGTTTATTATCCTCTGCGTCAGTCCAATGATATGTCAAAATTATGATGATGATACTAAGAATTAAACTCAACCATATTTGAGTCCAGAATGAAATACTGATAGTAAAAAATATTCCTCCTAAATATTGCGGATGACGAACTATAGCATATGGACCTTTATCCACTAATTGTGTTGTATTTATGTAACTTTTTCCCTTTTGTACTTCCCCTCGTTTCTTAAAAGTCCAAAACGATATTAAACCAAAATAAAGACTGAATCCCCAAATTATATATCCTATATAGACAAAAATAATTAGATTCAACTCGTTAAAAAACATGAACATTAGAACTATTTGAATTAAGAATGAAATCGTAAATATTGTTGTAAAGATTTTGTCTGTAGATCTAAAATTTTTCTTTTTTAGCTTAGTCATATTTAGATTTCTACCTATTTTTCTTCTAACCAATTAAAATTTTTCTTCTTTATTATGTAAATACTTGATAAGTCTTAATATTCCCTTAAAACACTGGAGACTTCATAACGAAGCAGAGATAAAATGGCTAGAATTCTTTAAAGAAATGGTCGAAAACATTGACGATTTTAAAGAATAATATAATAAAATCATAAAAAGAGCAATTTCAAAAGGTTAACTAAAAATATAGATGAGGATATTAACATATGGGTTATTAAGGTCTAGTTATCTTTGGATCTTTATCAGGATCCCAATTTACTGCAAATAAGAAATCTCTGCTTGGTTTATTTCTGTAAATTAATGGAAAACCACTCACTTTTTCGAATTTTAAGGCAAAATCCTCTAAATAATCATATTCAGGAAAGTAATCTTTAACCTGATTTTCATTTTTTAATCTTTTGTTTATTAATAATGCTTTTGCTTGTAATGTAAATCCTTTAATTTCAAAAAAGTTAGGATTAGTTTTCTCTATGATTTTAGCATATTCAGTTATATATTTATCCGCTATATTCAATTTTTTTACTGCTGTTAGTCTAACTAAAGTTCTACAAGATAAAGATTCAGCCAAATCTAGACTATTTAAAATATTATTCCAACCATTTCTTATCATAGGGCGACAGATATTCTTATAAATTTGTTCATTCGGAGCGGGTAATGTCATATATAACTGTGTAGGTAAGTATTCCAGCTTCTCAATCTTTTCTGGTAGAGTTCCATTAGTAACTATGAATGTAGTCATATTTCGATTTTTGAATTCTTGAACAAATTCAGAAATTCTTGGATATAATAGTGGTTCTCCATCGAGAGAAATGGCAGCATGATTTGGCATTAAAGCTTCACTATGTGCCTGTATTATTTCATCTGGTGTAGTTAATGTCCTATTAATTAATACTTCTAATTCATCTCTAGAGTCAATACAACAAAGAATATCGTCCTCTAATCTAAAATTATTGAATGATTCATTGATAGGTTTAACATACTTTTGATTCTTGAGAAGAGTTATGGCTCTTTCAATTTTATTTTTTGAAACATTTATGTTATTACTGAGTGAATTTATACTATGTTCTTGATGATTATTTAGAAGCATAAAATAGAGAATATCAATCATTATTTCATAATTATCAAGATAGCGTCTCAAAGGTAAGTGGTTCTCAATAATGTCTCTATGATGTCGTAGCATTTCATCAATAAGAATCTTAGGATCGTCTGGTTCAACAATGAATTCACTACCAAGTGATCCATATTCTATATCTCTCCAACAAAAGACACACTGATGATTACAAAAAGGTAACGACGGAGTATTCTGTAAACATCTATGGCTCTGTACGCCAAACACTCCTTTATAACAATTACGATTATCTCTTCCCGTTGATAATCTCTGTTCAAGCCAATGGCAAGGTTTGACGGATGAATGTTTATTTTCTCCAACTATTCTATATGTTGTTTTAGTGTAAGTTTCAACAAACTCATTCGTAATTTTATTGTCAATGATGAACCTGTTTTTCATTAAGAAACCACTATCCACATATTCTCTGTAATCTATATAAATAATTTATTTTATTAAGATATTAAACTATTTTCTTTAAAATTATAAGTACATAAATAATTAGTACAATACTTATAGATTATAATCAAAATTTCATATTTGATTTCTTTAGATAAATAAAGATCTTGTTGAATATGTTAAATAGAATCAAAAGCGAGTTGTTAAATGTAGGCCTAAAATTTTTAAGTGTAGATGAAAAAATTGTTCGTATGATCCTTGAAACGAGCCCTTCAAATGTAAACGAAATCGTGATCCTTCCAGCTATTAAAATAGTAATGAAAAAATTAATAAAAAAATTACAAAATAAACGAAACTATGGAAGAGTATATAATGGGGAATTAAATAATGTTAAAGTCAGTATAGTTCGTTCTTTAGTTGGAGCTCCAAATTGTGCGATGGCTGTAGAAGCTTTAAAACGATGCAAAACAAATATCATTATTAGAATTGATGTATGTGGAGGAATAGAAAATGAAACTATGCCAATTAACATTGGAGATGTGTTAATCCCAAATTTAGCTTTTTGTGATGATGGAACTAGTCCTCAGTATTTTAGAGAGAATCCCTCTTTTGTAAATGAATTAGAGTCAATTTCTAATCCAATGGGTAAATTTCAAAACATGTTTACAGGGAATCAAACCATTTTTATATCTAAACCTGATGAAAAATTGAAAGAAATATTGTTTAATATGGCTTTGGCATCTATAAGAGATAAAGCAAAACTCGCAGACTTATGGACTACTGATGCACTTTTTTGTGAAAATTTAGACTTTGTAAGAGCATTAAGCTCAATAAATATACAAGGTGTCGATATGGAGTCTTCTATTTTATTCTTATTAGGTAAAATTTACAATCTTAAAACGAGTTCTATTCTCTCAGTATCAGATTTGCCCGGTCATCCAAAATATGATTTACTGAAATCAAATGAAATACATCATGATATGGAGAATGGGATTGATAACGCAATTAAAATCCTGATCAATTCACTGCCTCAAATAAAACAAGAATTACTATAATCCTTGAAGAATTTCAGTGAAATTAGGTTCTTCAAAAAATGCGTTATATTTTTTGAGAACTTCAATATTTATTAGAAAAATCTTTTTACCAGATTTATTCTTAGCAGATCTGATAAGGTTGAGATTTTTTAGTTTTTTAATATGATACAAAACTGTCCCAGAATATGTGTCAAGATTTTCTCCTATACTTGAGACTGTGATTTCTTCATTTTTAAATATTTCTTCAATAATTTTAGGGATTAGCGGGAATAAAAAGATAATTTTAAATTTATCATAGTCTTCCGGGACATCGCTTAGAAAATAATGAAGAGTTTTACCAATTTTCTTAGATCTTATAAGGTTGAAATTCTCAAGAGTCATTATATGTTTTAAAAATGGTGTTCTTGTAATTTTTAATTCTTCTTCTACTTTTTCATCCCTAGCATGAATTCCAGGGTTTTCTTTAATAAATTCAAGTATCTTCATAAGCTTTTCATTAGTAAGTATCTCTAATTTTGTGCGACGTTCATTTGTTACAATCCAATTTTTCTCTTCTAAGGTTCGAATGGCTAGGAAAATCTCTTCCTTGCTATATCCCTTCTTATATGAAAGTTTAGCAATACACTTGGCATATAACTTTTCTATTATGGGATATCTTTGAATTTGAGCTTCTGAAATAATTTCAAATTCAGTATTATATCTCTTTAATTTTAATATATCTTCAGCAATTTCTAAAACATCTTTTTCTATTTCACTTAACTCTTCAACAATTTCTTCTTTTATTACTTCTGTCTCTAGACTTACTTGGTTCTTTTCCCCTAATGGTTTAAAATCAAGACGCCTAAAAGAACTATCTTGGAGGTTTTTCTTTTCCTTATTTCCTTTGGATTCTCTTCTTCTTTCAAGCGACATTATTAGGCGTTTTCCTCTAAAAATTGAACAAATTTTAGCTGTTCGTCATAATCCATATATTTTAATTGTTCAACAATTTTGTCATAATGTTTAGGTTTAACATTAGGAAGTTTCCGTATCTTATTTATCAACTTTTTTGGTATATCTTTATATAGATCAATGATTGCTTCGATATACTTTACCTGCTCTTCTTTTGTTAAAAATGCAAGTTCTTCCAATAATTCTTTCTTTTCTTTTTTAGAAATTTTTAAATCTATTATTTGTTTCCGTAAATCTTTTGATAAAACAGCAAAAATCTTTGAGAAATATTCTTTGACTAATTTTTTATCTTTTTCATCTTTTACAGGTAAAAGAGATTCATGTAGTTTTAATTTAAATTCTTCTTCTCTTTTTACTTTGTCCTCTTTATCTATTTTAAGTGGGATCTCTTCGAGTTCTTCTTTTTGTGTTTCTTCTATTTTTTCCGTTTTATATATTATTTCTTCTTCTGTTGTTTCAATCGGTTCTTCTTTAGGAATTATCTCCATTTCCTTATCCTCAGGAGAGCTTCTAGGATAATCTACATCTTTATAAGGATGTATATAAGGTACCGGTTTTTCTTCTGTAGATATTTTATGAATTTTTTCTGAGGGTTTACCTAAACATAAGAAAAATATTAGGATTCCTTTTAATAATACAAAAACTCCAGCAGCATAAAACGCAGATCCAAAGATTCCTAAAACAATGAATTTAGCTGAATCTTTTCCAACAAATTTTTGTTTTTCCATTATTTCTTTCTTTAATCTACCGTCTATAAGTAAAACTGCTAATGTGATAAGAAGAAAACCAATATAAATTAATAATCCTACGGGAATTTGGATACCAAAAGGTAGATCAATAATTATACCTCCACCATTTGGAAGATAAATTCCATCTGAATATATTTTATACATACCAAATAATACGATAATCAGACCTGCTTTAGTAGAAAAGTAATTCAATGAATTCTTTGCAAGTAACCCCATATCATAGATTTTAAAATCCTTATTTTTGGAGTCTGTTAGCACAGATATTATAATAAATATACCTTTTATGAGGATAATTACTCCTATCCCATATAAAATACTTCCTAATATTCCCCAACAAAAGGCATCAAGAAAAATGTCATTGTAGTTTTTCTCCTTTACTTTTCGGGTTATGCGTGTTCTATCATAAATTAAGAGAAATAAGCCGAGTAACCCATGACTAATTCGATCAAGAAAGATCCCGGTATCCCAATGAATTGCAATTTCAGCAATTAGTCCAAAAGAAACACAGGTGAATATAAATAAAGGTATAGATGAGATTTTGTTCAAAAATTGAATTAAATTGTCTAAACTAGATGTTTTTCTTTCAGGTAAGGTATGATATGATTTTTTCTCTCTTATATATGGAGTTGGAGCCGGTTTGAATTTAACCCCCTCCAAAATAAAAGGAGAACCACATCTTTCACAATAAACTTGAATATTACTCTCTATTAAGTGAGAGAGTTCTTGAGGGAAGACATATCCACATTCCCTGCAGACAAAAATTTGGCTCATGCTTTTTAGCTACACCTTTATTATTATCATTTATATTTACTTTAATTTTTTTCGAATGAAATGTAATAAAAAATAATTAATGAGAGATAGAAAGTGGTTGAATGCCTTGATCTATTCTTATCATTATCCCACAATTCACACAAAATACAAATCCATTGGTTTCTAAGTAATTTTTCATTTTCTTGTTAATATGTTTTCCACATTCACTGCAAAATTCTAAAGAAATAGGAAGATCTTTAGGATTATTATCAGGAATATGTTGACTATCGTTCTGTGTCTGTGATTTTGATTTCCCTGACACTAGCAAGTAAAAACCTTCAAATACCCTAAAAATCCCATAGCCTATATATTTAAGAAGATAAAAAATCCCCTTAATAATATAATAAATTAAGTATGCTATTCCTTTGATAATATAGTAAACTAACGTTACTGTTAAAGCCAACACTGCGATGATACCAATAATAACCAATACTTGGCCATAGAGGGGTTGGTCTAAATACCAATCGATAAATATATTAAACCATTCGCCAATATTTTCAAGAAAATTTCTCCAATCCAATATCAATCAATTATTTTTATTTTTATCTACTAATAAGAAGTGAAAAATTGATTTTAAAAAAAATGGAGTCCAATTTTTGCAGTATAAAAATTAAAAAATTAGCTATTTTTAATTAAATTGCTCCAATCTAAGGTTTTAACTGTTTTTCGGAGTGAGTGATCATCATCTGTTATATTATATATAAGATTTGTAAACAGTTTTTCAGCATAAATCTTGGATTGGTTTAACGGCACGATAGTATCGAGTTTACCATGAATAATAGTGACAGGAACACTTATTGGTGCATAATTTTTAGGAATCAATTCCTGAAGTGATAAATATGGAGCAAGTAAGATTAATTTCGTAACTTTAGAAGGATTCTTTAGTGTGTATAAAGTTGCCATTAAACCACCAAAACTCGATCCTATAATCACACAATCCATTCTATCTTTTAGAATTGGAATTAATTGTTGCATACGTTCAATTAATAATACTTTAATTGGAATTTTGGGTGAGTACGGTTTGAATGTCGGAGTTAAGCATTCAGGGAATAATTTTTTGAAGAATTGTCCTTTAAACCCATCACCTGAGCTTTCAAGCCCATGGATAAAGATTTTATTAACCATCAAACCTCATTCTTCAATATTATTTGGCTCATAAGATAAATAATCGTCATAATCTCCTTTTAATAATCTCATTTCTTTCTTATGACCTAAAAATACTAAGAGTCCAAAAATTGTAAAGTAAACTACGAGAATTAACATCGTATAAAAATAGTATCTATAGGTGTAAGACATGAAATGAAGTGCTAATCCAATGATAAAACCTGTGAATAATCTCGATTCTGTAGTACTTTTTCTTAATAGTAGCCGTTGAGTTCCCCAATCAATTATTCCCGGAATGGGAAGAATTATACATAGAAGTAAGGCAATTTCAGCACTAAATTCAATATTATAAATTTTAAATGTTAAATAAGTAGCGAACAGAGCGACCAATCCGCCAAGAATCACACCTGAACATCTTGAACAAAAATAAATTTTGGTTCGACCAAATTTGAGATAAAAAGTATGATCACTAGCAGAAAGAGGATGATGTGTTAATAGCATTTGGTAGACATGTTTTTCCTCCTTAGCAAATATAATATCATATAAAAACAATAATAAGGGAACGATAAATATAATTGAGATTATTGCTTGGAGAAGGAATTCAATACCAGTATTGAATATAATGCCCTCTAGTGTAACAATACCTGTATAAACAATAGATTGAATAGTAATTATAACCCCAAATACAATAAGAGAAACAATGATTAAAGCTAATAAAGTATAAAATACATTTTTAATATCATGATATTTTAAGGGATGATATTTATAGATGCCGACTAAAAATCCAAAAATGGCAATAATAAAACACCATTCGAGATACAGACTCTCATAAAAAGCTAACTGAAAGAATAATTCACCTAGAAATCCAGCAATTAAACCATTTATTGAACCTGCTAAAACACAAAAAAATGTAAACAATAGAAGAGAGATACCAAATTGAATTGAAAACTCCAAAATTGTAGAGATAAAAATCGAAGAGATTGAGCCAAAAGGTTCAGAAACATATACATAAGATATTACGATAAATGCAATAATAAGTAAATTTAAAAAAATTCGCCTTAATGTGTTGTATTGCTCTGCTTCTTGAACAGATTCTTCTTGAACAGATTCAGTCACGATACCTTCTAACTTCTTTTTTTAATACCTATTAATAATTAGTCTGAAAAATTAATTAAAAATTATATCGAGCTCTTCAATTAATTTCTCTTTTGTCATTTCAAAGCCCATTCGTAGTACTTTTAGAATAATATTTTTTCCAAGGGGAACTTTTAAAATTGACTCATCTTGCTCAACAATTGAAATTCCTTCATCATTATAATCGAGCTGACGTATTAGAGCTTGATACGCTTTTTCTTTTGATTTAAATGTTGCTCTGGATAATTCATTGTAATCTCTAACATCATCTTTAACGTTAAAAAAAAGGACAGTTTCTTCTACCTGAGTAATAAAACATTTTTTTGTAACTTCCTTTAATCTTTTATAGTTCTTATGATTATCTTTACACTGGATATATGTCTGATCGTTAGCTAAGTATGTTGGAAAATTCTTCTCGATGATCTTATCAAATTTTTCTTCTGCAAAATCTCCATTTTGTACTAATTCTTTAGCGGAATCAAGTGTAACTCGAATTTGCTCTATTGTACCTACTTTTGCTTCTTTATCGCTCCAGTATTTATAAAATGCTTTAACTATTGGTTTAACCACAAAGTTTAGGGAACCCGCATCTACTTCAGTCTCTATTAGATTCCTACCATAATTTAGAGATGTTTCCATCTGTTCAACCATCCGTTTCTCTAAGATTTTATAATTCCGCTCTATGAATTGCATTATTCAACTCCAGTTTCGATATTATTATAGAATTTTTTAAGTTCGAATATTTTCTTAAAATTAACAGCCAAGTTCATTTGTTAAAATCTTTTATAAAATTAATATTTTGATTATTTTTTATCATACGTATCATTGAGACTCTCCATAAAATCTTCTTTTGTTGACTCAAAACCTCGTCTAAGTGCTTTAACTATTATTTTTCTCCCTATTGGAACTTTCAAAATCCCAAGATCTTCCTCAACTATTCGAATTCCTTTATCCGTATAATCCAACTGCTTCATTAGATTTTGTTCAGCTATTTCTTTCGAAGGAAACGCTACGCGACATAAATCTCCATAATTATCTACTTCATCTTCTACTTCTAAAAGTCTTACTACTTCTTTTAAATAATTTATAAACGTTTTTTTTGCTACTTGTTTTAATCTTTCATAATTTTTGTGTGATTTCGAGCATTGGGAATTCGTTTGATCATTTGCCAAATAGATAGGGAAATTTTTCTCAATAAGTTTTTTTATAATCTCTTCAGTTTTACCTTCAAGTAATAATTGCTTACCAGAATCCAATGTAATTTTAATTTGTTTCAACGTACCATATCTAGCATCATTTTTTGACCAATAATCATAGAAAGTTTTTACAATTGGTTTTATAATGAAGTTTAAAAGGCCAGTATCTAATTCAGTATCAATAAGTTTTCTGCCTAATTCAAAAGAATTTTCCATTTGCTCAATCATCCGTTTCTTTATAATAAGATAATTTCTCTCTAAGTAATCCAATGTCAAGTCTCCAAATATGTTTCAAACCAAAAATATAAATTCTCAAACTTGATTAATTATTATTAAAAGAATTCTATTCTTTTAAATAGTTTTCAAATGATTTATATTATTAATTTTATGTGTTCAAAAATCTTTATAACTGAGACAGAATTAATCAAAAAATAGAAACTGAAAAATACGATTGATTTTTCTAAAAAATGTCAATATTTTATTTTCGAACTTTACTGCTTGGTTCAAACTCAGAAACAATTCACTTTTATATGTCAAGAGCTTTTGGTGAACCAGGAGAGGATAAGGATACATATGTTTCATGGTACAAAGAAGTAAAAGTCTTGGATAATAAATGTGATTTAGAAATTGATGCTTTAATAAGCATTTCTGCTGATTTAGATGAGATTATTCCTATGGTAGATGGGATTATTTATTTTATAAATCCCATGAATCCTGAAGAATCAGAATTATTTGAAATGATACTTCCAGACATTTTTTCAGTAAAAAGAGATATTCCTACAATCATTGTATTTTATGATCAGGATGGAATTCTTCCTATTTCCGTTAATGATTTGTTAACTCAAATATGGGTTAATTTTCCTAGTTTAGAAGCTTATGTGAATCTTTCTCCTAGCGAGTTCCATCAAGCTCTACAGTCTTTATGTTTAGCTATGATTGATGGAGATGCTCCGTTAAATATAGAAAATGCTTGGATGAGATTTCCAATCTTCATACAAATGGCAAACATTTATTTTAATAATAGGAACTATTTTTACGCAGCTCAAGCTATTAGAAAAGCTGCTCAAATCGCTGATATTTACAATAAAGAAGAGTTTTTTATAATTAGTGAACAAGCAGCATATCTCTATTCCAAAATGAATTTATATTTAGAAGCCAGTGAAATTTTAGAAAAAGTAGATAAGCGGAAATCAACAAACTTCAAGAAGTTATATGCAGAAGCTATAATACGGGAGGGTAATCTTTTTTTCAAAAGGAATGAATATGAACGCGCAGCTAGAAGTTATGAAAGAGCAGCTCAATGGTCAAGTATAGAACTATTAGATAGAAAATTAATTCATGAGACATTTAGATTAGCTATTAATTCATGGATTTCAGCTTGTAGGGTTGAAGAAGCTTTTAGAATTCTCCAAAGTTTACCTCATAAAGGAGTTTTAATTATTTTAAGAGAAGTTTCAGATAAAATTTGTGGTTCAGCAGATTATCTAGTTAGTATTAATAATTTTGAATCAGCAAAAGAACAATTGTATATAGCTGTGAGAAGATATCAACGAGAGGACCTTTTTGATGAATTGAAAGATTTAGCTTCTAAACTTACTGACGTTCTAATAATATTATTAAAACAGCAAGTAAATGAAAAGCAAAAACATGCAGCAAAATATACTTATGATGAGATAGAGAATATGTGGGGGAGCTCGTATAATATTAAAAAAACAAATATAGACCCCTCTTTAGAAAATTTAATTACTCTCTTTCTTGAAGATAATAATTTTGAGACAGCCTCCGTCTTAATAAATAAATTATATTCAAGAAAGTTAAAGGAAAAATTAGCAAAAATTAGAGATGATTTTGAGGAGAAATATAAGCATGTAAAGAAAAAAGAAGTAGAAGATTATATCAATAAAGGGATTGATATAATTAGAGATTTTGCTGAAGAAGAACAAGAAATAATTATAAAAATGAACTCTCAAAAAATAACTGAAGCAAATGAACTTGCTAAACAAAAGAGTTATGTTTCAGGCGCAAATCTCTTAATTAAACAAGCAGAATACTTAAGAAGTATTGGAAAAGACGAAATACGGGATCAGATTCTCACAAAATCTTTAGATATCTTATTAAACGGTTTAAAATTTGAAAATTTCTTTATAAATTTTGATCAAATTTCAAGTGATATGCAAACTAAATACTTAATTAGGATTTTCCCAAAATACATTCAAAATTTACATGAACTTATGAATTTAGAGGATTATGAGAGGATTGATAAAATTTTCGATAATTCAAATAAAATTTATCGGAATCAAATGCTATATGACCAATCTAAGGAAATTAGCTTACTTTTCATTAAAGTAATCAAAAAAGAAGCATTAAACATTTTAGAAAGGGAAGAAAATCTGTCTGCAGTTAACAAGGCAGAATTATTAATCAAAAAAGTTCTAAGCATAGCATCAGCATATTTGGAAAAAGAGGAAAATATTAAGCTAACTTTTAATAAAATCTATAAGAAAATTGCGGAAATATATATTGAAGCAGATGATTTACATCTAGCACACGTTTATAATGATAAAATTGAAAAACCGGGTTACAAAATAGAGCTTCATAAGAAGATAGAGAAACTCGAAGCTGAGAAAAGTGAAATTAGATCTAAAAAAGCAAAAGAAACACGTAAAGGAGAAGAATTAAAAGAAAAAGATTCCATTATCGAAAAACGAGCTCAAGAAGCTAGATTAGATAAAGAAAATGATTTGAGGGAAAGAAAAGGATTAAAAAGAGGATATTTTAAAGATGGGCTAAGTTATTTAGCAAACCAGCAGTATGATAAGGCATCCGAGATATACAAAAATACATTAAATCGATTGAATTTAACCAAAAAATATAAAATGGCAGGTCTCTCCTTAGCTATCGCAATTTTAATACTAATGAAACAAAACAAATTTGAAGATGCGAGGACGTTATTAGATGAGATAAAAAGAAAATTAACTGGCTTGGGAAAACTCTTCTTTGAAGCCTTTCCTGTTACATTAATAGAATATGTAATTGACTTGAAAAGTTTTCGAGATGAGGAAAAATTTAAAAAATCATTAGACTATTTCAAAATCCTTCCTTTATTTGAAGAGGAACTAATATTACTTCATGATGTAATAGGAGAAGAATATCAAGAGAAAGAACAACGTGAAAGAACTGTTGAGATGTATGCAAAAAAAAAAGAACTTAAGAGAGAGATAAAGAAACTTGGAAATGCTATTCAAAGAGAAACACATCATATAAAACAAAGAAATGCGATTAAAAACCAATATTGGAGACTTATATTAGAGGACATCTCTAATAATAAAATGATAAATGCATCTATAGGGTATTTTGACACAATTCCAAAACTTATAAAGGAAGGTTATGAGAGATTTGCAGCAGTTGGTTTAATCGTGGGTTCTGTTATACTTATAAATGAAAGAAATCTTAAAATTGCTCAGGAAACCTTTGAAAAGTATTTGGGAGAAAATAATACAGGGTTAGATCCTTTACCAGAAATACAGATTTTGAAATATCTCTTTCCTGCAATAAGAAATGATGAGAGATCTATTATTAAAATAATTATCGATATATTTATTGAGAAATTAGTGCTATTCGACCCAGAAATTCAATTATTAATTCCTCTTAAAGGAGAAGAGATTACAGAAGAACAAGAAATCAAAGAAATGCTTTCACGAGAAGAATTTGGAGAATTCTCTAAGTTTAAAGTAGAAATTGATCAAAGGTTTGGAAAAATACAAGCTAAAGCCCTAGATGCTAAAAGGGATAAAGATCGTATTCTAAAAAAAAGAAAGGCTATGAGAAAGAGGTATTACTCCCCTATAATAGAGCTTCTAGAATCGAAAAAATTTAAAGCAGCAGCAGCAGAATATTTAAAATTAGCATATGATTTTTCTAAGAGAAAAGATCTCGAGACTAGTTCCTTAATGATTCTCTTACATGGATTAGCTCTTTTAAAGGAAGGAAAACCAATAAAATCTATTAAAAGTAATATTAGTGAAAATTTAAATAGTCTAGGAGTTAATAAAAAACTAGTAGAAGAAACATTTTGTATTATGTTAATTATGTTCCTACTAGATGTAAAACTATATAATTTCGATATCTTCTTGCCTAAAATAAAAGAAATGCTGAGAATTCTCCCATTATTCGAAGAAGAGAAAATTTTAATCGATTTTAATTAATAATTTTATTATTCAACCATATTAGCATAATTCTGTAAATCCTTGACACGCATTCTTAATGTAACCTCTGTAACGCGTGCTAATTTGCTTATCTCTTTTTGCGTTCGGTTTTCATTACAGATTTTTGAACCAATATAGATAGCAGCAGCAGCAATTCCTTTAGGATCCTTTCCTGCAGAATTAAAACCGCTTTCTCTCGCTTTTTCAATAATTTTAACAGCTATATTTCGACATTTCATTGAGAGTTTTAATTCTTCATTAAATTTATCTACATAGCGTTCGCTAGAGAAATGGATTACTTTTAACCCTAATTTAGGTAATACCTCCATTAAGATTAGCCGATAGCTTTTAATCACTTTCTTTTTAGGAATCTGCGCAACCTTTGTAATTTCTTCAGCGGTTCTGGGTATTCCGTGAACTCTCAGAGCCGCAAAAATCGAGGCTGATAACAATGTGTCGATACTTCGGCCCATAGTTAACTTCTTTTTTACTGTTTGAGTATAAATCCGGAGTGCATCCTCAGCAACAGCATCTGGAATTCCTAATCTTTTTTGTAACCTCTGCAAGTTAGGTAATGCAATCCACAAATTTCGTTCATAACTCGTAGTTAAGGATCGATGGATTTTAGCTAGTCTGTTAAATTTAGATTTATATTTTGGACTTAACAATGTCCCTCTCGCATCTCTGGATCCTCTAATAATTGTTCTAGGACCAATAGGGCTATATACTCTTTCATTACTTTTTCTTTTTTGAATTTCTTCTTGAGTAAAAGCTCTTCGAGGACTATCATCAAGAATACGGGAATATACAAAACCGCAATTTAGACAAACATAGAAACCATCTTCCTCACTAATTTTAGGACTGTCGCAACATGTGGGGCCCTCCTCTGCATTCTCTTCAAAAAAATCATCATCTTCAAAATGTGCTGGCATTGTTTTTGATACGCTAAAGGATGCTAATTGAATTTTTTATTATTCTCCTTAGAATTACATAAATTTATAAATA
Source organism: Promethearchaeota archaeon (assembly GCA_016839915.1). Classification (GTDB taxonomy): domain Archaea; phylum Asgardarchaeota; class Lokiarchaeia; order Sigyniarchaeales; family SOKP01; genus Loki-b32. The sequence continues at coordinate 17,790 of JAEOTH010000092.1, read as the reverse complement.
TATAAGTGTAATCTATTTCAATTTAACATGTGAAAATTTAAATCTTTATCTTTTTAACTAGTATCTTAATAAATAATAATAAAAAGTATATCAACCTATAAATAATAAAGAAAAATCGTTATTTGTAATGTCTACTGAAGATTTTAGCTTAATAAAGCTCGTTTCGAAATTTTTAAACCCCAAATCCGTTAAGGTTGGTAAATTAAAAGAAATAGACGATGTTTTAAAATTACATCTTGATTCTTATAAATTTATTGACAAAGAAGAATCTACGATTATGAAGCAACTCTTAGACATCTCAACTATTGGAGATGCTTCTAAGTTAAATAAAGATAATCCATTTGAAAGTATAACTCAAATAGAAGAAACAGATGAAACTTTAGAATTAGCAATAGATTTGCAGAATAAAATTGCCCAATTAAAAGAAAAGTATCCTTCTCTTGAAACAAAACTGAAGAAAATGGTCACCATTAGTTCACTTATCGCAAGCATTAAGGATGAAAAGGATGGAATTGAAGTAGAAGGTCAAAAAATATTAGTTGTAGGATTAGATTCAGCGGGCAAAACCTCATTGCTCTCTAAATTTGGGGGGCGATTAGGAATCAGCGATATGATCTCAACTCATCCAACAAAAGGAGTAGTTCGAATGAAGTTTGGGAGTACAAATTTGAATCTGTTTATCTGGGATTTAGGCGGACAAGAGGAATATCGAGAGCGGTATTTAAGTAATCCAGAGCAATATTTTGTACAATTAGATTTATTAATGTTTGTGATTGATATTCAGGATCCTGATAGATTTGAAGAATCCCTTCAATATCTTGATAAGATCATTGAGTCAATAATTTTGTTAGAAGAAAATCCATACATCTTAATATTCCTCCATAAATTTGATCCAGATCTAAAAAACGACCCAAAAATATTACTAAATATTGAACTAATTAAAGATAACCTAAATGATCTAATAAAAAGAAAAAAATTAGAATTTGAACTTGAGATCTATTTAACATCTATATATTCTCTCATATCTCGTGAGCCTCAATTTGCTAAATATGTCAAAAATTTAATGAGTTCGAGTCCTTCTTTAACAGATCCTACTGTTCGCAAGGTAGAAGGACTTGGAAAAACATTAGAAGAAACTTTAAATGCGGTGATTAGATTATCGGAAAGTATATCTACACAACTCAATGATCTTGATAATCGACTCCGAGCGATAGAATCAGGTGCATTTCAAGTTGCTCAAAGTGGGATTCCTATTGAAATTGCGAATCCAAACCAACCATCCTCAAGACCACAAGAAAATGCTAGATTAGGTGTCCTTAATGAGTTAAAAGACTTATTTAGTAAAAGACGAAGGCTAGATCTTTAAATCTTTAACTTACTCTTTCTTAATAAACTTTGAATTGATTTATTAATTGTCAGTAAAAAAATAATTAAGAAGATACATAAAGACAACAATAGATATCCAATATTACTAAATAACATAGTATTTAATTGTCTATATTGTATTTCATGAACTGTAAACTGTTCTATGTATGTCAATATATTAAAAATTAATGGACCAGTTAAATAAAGGGCTATTAAGAATCCTATTATCCCAAAAATGCATCCAAATATAACGTCTGAAGGATAATGTACGCCAAGGTGGATTCTTGAAAAAGAGACTATTATAGCAAATATTATAAGTAATATTGTAACCCCAGGCGATCTTAGAAAAGATAATCCAATCAACAGTCCATATGATACAGCATTAAATGAATGCCAGGATGGAAAGCTTCTTGAAGTTGGCTTGCGCTCAAAAACACTTATTTCACCCTTTTCAAATCTTTCAAAAGGTCTTTTTCTTTTTATTGTTTTTTTTATCACTACTATTAAAATTAATCCTGTAAGAAATGTAGCAGAGATATAGGATAATAAAAAGGGATCGTACCAAACAATTAAATAAAAGGCCATTAAGAAAAGCCATATAGTTTCTCTTCCAAAAAAAGAAATTAATTTTAAAATGAGAGTTATTGGTTTACCTCCTTTACCGTTGTATTTTAAAATAATTTTTTGGTCCCATTGATCGATTCTATTTGAAAATTCTTTGAATTCCATAAAAAAACTGCCTTTTTTTTTAAAGTGCGTTTAGTAATTTATAGGTTTCTATTAATCTGGGGATTTTCTTTTCAAAATAATCTAAGGAATGTGAATCAGATCCAACAAAAAATTCTACTCCCTCCTTCTTTAACTGCTTCATAACATCGAGAGAGGGAAACGTTCTTTTTATTGGAAATCGTAAACCAGATAAATTCAATTCTACCTTTATTTTGTTCTTTATACACAAACGACCTAGCTCTAATACTCGATTATCAGATGTATCACAATCATCAGTAGGTATGAATTCATTATTATTAATATATCGAAAAATAGTATCAATGTGACAGATATTCTTGAAAATTTGTGAATTAATCATTTTTGTCATAAGTTCAAAATAATTATCAATAATCTTTTTCATTGGTATTTTTTCAAGTAATTTAGTCAGTCCTTTTTTTGTGGTAATTGGATATCCTATTATCCACTCGTGAATAGAACCTCCAATAAAGTCTAATTCATTCCCATAATCATCCATAAATTCCATTAATTGAATCTCTTTATTCTCATAATATTCAACTTCTAACCCACTGAGAATGAAATCATAAGTTTCTTTATATATATCGATTTCCTCAAGATAATCATTAATTCTTCCATTATAAAATGGATTTGTCTTGTCATTCTCTACATAATGAAGTTCATAATGATCAAGAAAACAGATATTTATTTGATGCTCTTCTGCTACTTTTATATAATCCTCAAATGTAGGCCCGTCTTGTGCTACGTCTACGCTCCAGCCTTTGGTGTGTAAATGATAATCTGTAAATTTAAATTTCATAAAATAACAAGATTGATAATTGTAGAAGAAAAATAAAAATTTTGATTAATCAACTAATTGAATCTTCTTTATCAAAATATACTCTATAAAATAATTCCTTTTCCCCTACTTCAGGGGGAGTTATCTTAGTATATCCTCCTTTGTGAATAACACGAATCGTCTCTTTGTTTTGAATATGAATATTCCCATAAAATCCTTTTAAACCTTTTTCTTTAGCGATAATGATTATATGTTGATATAGGAATGTGCCAATCCCCTTTCCTCGATAATCTTCCCTAACTAAAAAGCTATATTCTGCCATGTTCATTTCAGGATTTAAATAATATGTTGCACTTCCTACCATTTCTTCTTTCCCAATTTCACCAATAAATGCACCTAGTGAGAAAACATTATCATAATCAATATTTACTTCACTCTGAGTTTTTGAGTGGGTAAATTCTTTTCTAAGCTCAAAAAATCGCAAATATCTATCTCTTTCATTTAAGGAGTAATATAGTTCTTTAAGTGCTTGTTCATCTGTAGTTTTAACAGGTCGAATATTTATTTTTTCTTTATCTCTCGTTGTGTAAAATGTTTCATATTCTGAGGGGTATATGCAAATTCGACCATTCTCATCACAAGGAAGCATCTGATCAGAAAATATATAATTCAATTTTTTAGCTTCCTCTAATAATGATTGTCGGAATTTTGGGTGAGCTATACAAATCAACTCAAGCACTCTTTCACGAACAGTTTTACCATGAAGGTAAGCTACACCCCATTCAGTCACAACATAATGAGCATCACCACGTGATAACATTATTCCTGCTCCTTCATCTAAATGAGCTACAATTCGGGATTTTTCTCCATCTCTAGATGTTGAAGGCAACATTATTATAGGTTTTCCTCCTTTAGAAAATGCTGCTCCTCTCATAAAATCTATAGTCTCTCCTAATCCTGAATAAAAACTATAACCCTCAGTTGCAGCATTTACCTGTCCAGTTAAATCAATTTGTCGAGCAGAATTGATCGAGACCAATTTCTTATTCATCCCAATATATATAGGATTACAAATAAAGTCAGATGGAAAAAATTCTATATATGGGTTGTTGTTAACAAAATCATATAATTTTTTAGTTCCTAAAGCAAAACTAGTAAGAATTTTTTCGGGATGGAAATTTTTTTTTCTGCAAGTTAAAACGCCACCTTCAATTAGTGGTATTATATTGTCTGTTATATAATGAGAATGCATTCCCAGATCTTTTTTGTCCTTGAGAAATTTTAATACTGCATTTGGCAAATCACCAAAACCTATATGAATGGTAGACTTATTTTCTATTAAATTTGCTAGATTTTTACCAATTCTTTGAGCAATTTCATCGGGCTCATCGAAAATAAATTCTAATAACGGTGTATCATTATAGACAAAAAAATCAATTTCTTTCATATGTATAAAACTATTTCCTAAAGTTCGAGGCATTTGTGGGTTAACTTCTACGATAGTTATATAAGATGATTGAGCTATTGGCTTCGCAATATCCACATTAATCCCTAAAGAGCAAAAGCCATAAGGATCAGGGGGAGTAGCCTGTATAAGCGCAACATCGATATGTTTCCTACCTGTTAGAAACAAAGACGGAATTTCACTAGTAAAAATAGGTGTATAGTCTGCTTGCCCTTTATTAATTTCTTCTCTAAGAGTTTTACCAATAAAAAATGCATTATGCCTAAATAGGTCCTCTGCCTTATCCTTAAAATATTTTTCTGGACCAATAGTTAAAAAGTGAAGTATTTCAGTATCGATTAATTTCTCTGAGTGCTTAATCAATTCTGACGTTAATAACTGTGGTTCTGAACATCCAGAATCAATAAAAACTCTATTCCCAGGAATAATCTTATTAATCGCTTCTTCTGCTGTTATTTCCTTATCTTTCCACTTTTCTCTCCAATCTTCTGTCATAATATCCTACTTCACTATTTTTTCTAGTTTAAATTACATATTTCAAATATAAATATAATCTCCAATCTCTTTATTAATTGTATTATCATCAATATAATGTTTTTGAAATTATAAATAAAATGTTTAAATTTCATATTGCTCTTTTTTGAATTAGAACTATCCGTTAAAATAATAATTCTAAATGTTAATAGTTATAAAAAAACAAAAATATAGATTTATGAAATTCTAAAAATTAAAAATTAAAAATTGTGAATTATAATGTCAAAAGAAGAAAGAATGGAAAGTATTCTCACTGAAACCCGTGTATTTAACCCTGTTGATCTTAACCCTGATTATGCTAAAACTGGAATGTCTATGGATGAATATCAGATACTGTACAAACAATCTATCGAAGATATGGAAGGTTTTTGGGATGAACAGGCAAAATCTATTGATTGGTTTAAACCATATAATAAAGTCTGGGAAAAAACGGAGTTATTTCCAGGTAGATGGTTTGTTGATGGAAAACTAAATGTTAGTTATAATGCAATAGATAGACATGTTAAAGCAGGTAAGGGAGAGAGAATAGCTTTAATATGGGAAGCAGATGAACCCGGACATGTAAGAGAGTTTACTTACAATGAACTTTTGAAAGAAGTCAGTAAAGTTGCGAATGGAATGAAAAAGTTGGGATTGAAAAAAGGAGATAGAGTAACAATCTGGCTACCTATGGTTCCTGAACTTGCAATAATTATGTTAGCATGTGCTCGAATAGGTGTCATTCATTCAATAGTTTTTGGAGGATTTTCAAAAGAAGCTGTTAAAGATAGAATTAAAGACTCTGATTCTCGTCTTCTATTTACTAGTGATGAAACATTAAGAGCTGGTAAATACTATCCAAAAATGGCTGATGTAGTACAAATTATAGATAATGTTCCAACCATAGAGCACGTAATTGTTGTCAAGCGTTCTGGCAGAGACGTACCTCATACTGAAAAAGACATCTGGTATCACGATTTCATTGATGAAATGAGTGAAGAATGTGAACCCGAAGTAATGGATTCTGAAGATACTCTATTTATTTTATACACAAGTGGCACAACTGGAAAACCGAAAGGAGTTAAGCATACTACAGCAGGATATATACTATATACTTCATTCACCCATAGAGTTGTATTCAATTATCATGAGGGAGATATCTGGTATTGTACTGCTGATATTGGATGGATAACAGGGCATTCTTATATAGTATATGGACCATTAGTAAATGGAGCAACTTCTCTAATGTTCGAAGGAGTTCCAACATTTCCAGATGTTGACCGGTTCTGGGATATCGTTGAACGTCATAAAGTAACCCATTTTTACACTGCACCTACTGCAATACGCGCTTTAATGAGGTATGGTGACGAACCCATTAAAAAACATGACTTAAGTTCATTAAAGGTACTTGGAACTGTTGGTGAACCAATAAATCCAGAAGCTTGGACTTGGTATCATCGTGTAATAGGTAAAGAACGCTGTCCAATTGTTGACACTTACTGGCAAACTGAAACTGGCGGTTTTGTTATGACTCCGATAGCTACAGCAACTCCAACCAAACCAGGATCTTGTTGCATGCCTTTCTTAGGTATTAAACCAGTTATCTTTGATTTAGAAGGCGAGGAAATTACTGAACCTAATGAGGGAGGGTATTTTGCTATTCAAACTCCTTGGCCAGGAATGCTGAGAGATGTTTGGGGTGATACTGAAAGATTTAAATCAACTTATCTTGAACGATATCCAAATCATTATTACACTGGGGATGGAGCAAGGCGAGATGAAGATGGTTACTATTGGATTTTAGGCAGATTAGATGATGTCATTAAAGTATCTGGTCATAGAATAGGGACTATGGAAGTCGAATCTGCTTTGGTAAGCCATCCGCAAGTAGCTGAAGCTGCTGTTGCCCCTTTTCCCCATAAAATCAAAGGACAAGCAATCTGGGCTTATGTGACTCTAATGCAAGGAGTTGAAAAATCAGCTAAACTATCTAAAGAGATAAGAATGCATGTAAGAAATGAGATTGGACCAGTATTTCAACCAGATGTTATCCAATTTGCTGATGCTTTGCCTAAAACGAGAAGTGGCAAGATTATGCGAAGAATCTTAAAAGCTATCGCGGCTGGAACTGATATCGGAAATGTGACTACACTAGCAGATCCTTCTGTTGTAGATGACCTTCTGGAAGAACGTAAGAAAATGGATGTTGAGATAGGTTAAATTCATATTTTTTTCTATTTTTTTTTTAATTTAAACCCATTTATTTAGATTTAATTGATTTTCATCAATATAATATAGGCTCTTGGAAATCTCTTTATCCATGGGGACTCTAATATTATATTTTATCATTTTAATTATGCCAAGTTATATTTCTTAAAAGAATAAAAATAAATAAATCAACTTTATTAATATTTCAAAGATTTTTTTGTTTTCTATGCATTTACTTCTATTAACTGGAGGTATTAAGATTGAGTTTTAATAGTGACATATTATCTGAAAAGATAAAGACAATGGAAGAAAATGAAGCAGTTGAATTGCTTCTTTCAATATTATCTAGTTCCAAAAATGTAGAAAATAAATTAAAAGTGGTTGATCTTTTAATTCCATATGATGATCATGAAAATCTACGTTTTCAAGATATTAAAAACATTTTTTTAAATGATCAGCATCCTCAATTGAGGCTAAAGTTAATTGATTTATTGACACGCTGTTATAAAATAAATGGAATTGACTTTTTAAAGGAACAATATAAAAACTGTAAAGATGGATCAGTTAGAAAAAAACTTATTGATAAGGTTGGACAAGAAAATCTTTATGATTCAATAACATTTTTCGTTGATGCGTTAAACGATTCTGATATTGAAGTAAAAAGAGAAGCCATAACTTTATTAGGAAAAACTGATGCTGGAGAAGCGTTAATACCATTAATCAATATTCTTCATTTTCGAAACAATGAGATTTATAATTCTTTAATAGATTCTATTGTAAAAATTGGAAAAAAAGGAAATTTGCAAATTATTAATGATTTTGTTAACTCAGAAGATCTTTACATAAAAAGAGAAATTCCTCTCATACTTGGAAAATTAAAAAATAAGGAGAGTGAAAATGTTTTAATTAACTTTTTAAACGATAAAGACTCAATAATAAGGAAGAATTCCGTAAAAGCATTAGATGGAATAATTGAATTAAGGAATGTAAAGGATCTTATAGCTCTACTAACGGATCAAGATATTGAGGTAAGGAAAGAAGTTATTCGAGTTTTAGGAAATCTTGGAAGTAAGAGGGCAATCAAACCATTATTGGAATTGCTAAAAGAAAACGATGCAAAAATCAGAAGTGTTGTTAAAAAAGCTCTTTATAAAATTCTTGAAAAAAATAAATCTTACGAAACCCTTTATGAGGTTGTAAATGGAAGAAATATTAACGCAAGAAGAGAAGCAATAAAATTATTAGGAATGCTAAAAGATGTTGATGCCATCAATTTATTGATATCTATTTTTAAAAGCAAAGTAGCAAGTTTAAGAGGTTCTGCTTATCGGTCTCTTTTAAGAATTTTGGATAACAAAGTTGATAAGAAGATTATTAGTGGACTATCGGATAAATCTTGGCAAATCAGAATGTTTTGTGCTAAAATTTTAGGCGAAATTGCTGATCCGATTACAATAAATCATTTATTTAGCTTAATCGAAGACGAAAATGGAATTGTAAGAAAAGTAACTGTGAATGCATTAGTTAAATTTGATGATAAAAAAGTTATAAATTTTGCCATAGATTCATTAAACAGTTCTAATTGGAAAACTCGTAGAACCGCAGTAAAATTATTGCTAAGAACTGGCAGTATGGAATCATTGAATTCACTAATATCTTGTTTAAATGATGAAGATATATATGTAAAAAGTTGGTCAGCTATGGCATTAGGAAAACTTAAAGATGTAGACTCAATTGACCCTTTCATTCAACTATTAAAAGAAAATGATGATAAAATACGCATATCAGGAGCTAAAGCCTTAGGTGAAATTGGTAATAAAGATGCAATTAAGCCATTAATCGAAGCTTTAGGAGATGATAATTGGGATGTAAGAAAAGAAATCGAGAATGCTCTCAATCAGATCGATCCAAATTGGATGAATTCCTTATAAAATTAACTATACTGATTCTTTAATATAATTAATATTTAGTGGAAAATCAAAAATTTTTACTAATCGTTTGGATAATTTCCTCTAATTTTCCTAATACATAAGAGACATTAGAATCTTTATTAAAAAGCAAGATAAAAAAAGTATTTTGACTACACTCATAAATTAATATTGATCTTTCTGCTAATTCCGCAATAATTTTATCAATTTTTTGATTATTAATTGTCTCTCCAATCTCAACTGCACTCTCTAAAACGGAAGCACACATAGATACTAACTTTTTACTATCTAAATCTTTTCCAATATTTTCTTTTATGAGTCTTCCATCTCTAAATGCTAAAATAATCCCCTCTAAATCTCCTTTCTTTTTAAGTTCATTAAGGATTATTTGAAGTTCATCAATATGCTGCAGATTAGAAGGATTCATTTAATTCCTATAACAAAATTTTCAGTTTCTATAAATATGGACAATTAAATAAAACTATTTAATTATTATATTATATATGGAAAAAGCGAATTCTGAAATAAATTTAATTGATTTTATTAGAAGATCAAATGAGGAATTTATTGAAAATGAATTACGTCCATTCTTAAAAATTCCAAGTTGGACTCTCAATATTGAAGGGATAGCAAAAGCCAAAAGTTATCTTATCTCTTACATCTCAGAATTTTCTGAAGAAGTTAATGAATATAATGGTAAAATTAATCCTTTAATCTTTGCTAAAGTTAAAGGAAAAATCAAGGAATCGCTATTAATATATATGATGTATGATACTCAATCAATTAGCAACATAAATGAATGGAGGAACAATCCATTTGGAGCTGAAATTTCCAATCTACCTTCACCTCTTAATAAATTAGGTAGCTGTATTATAGCAAGGGGTGCCTATAATTCAAAAACGCCACTATTATGTTTTTTGAACATAGTTAAAATTTTGAAAGAGAAAGAGAGTTTGCCTATTTCCTTAGTCCTCTTATTTGATGGTGAAGAGGAAAAAGGTTCACATTCCCTATTACAGTTTCTTGAAAGTCAAACTCATACAAAATTATTTAAAAATTGTATTGATGCTTATTATCCCTCAACAAAACAAGATCTTAATAATAAATCTGTTTTAAAATTAGGATATAAAGGTATTTTATCAATAACAATCAAAATTTCTTCAAAAAATAAAGAACCTCATTCAGCTTTTAGTGGTATGATTCCTAATCCTCCAACGGATCTAGTATCTTTACTTAATACAATTTATAGCAATAATGAATTTCAGATTAATAGCTTGAAAAAGCCATATGAACTTTCGGATGATGAGCAATCCCTTATTGATAACCTTTTAAAAGAGCTAGACCTTAAAAAAATTAGTAAAAAGGCGGGAATAGAACAAATTATTGAAGATGATCCTTTTAAAGCATTTAAAGCATATTTATTTAATCCTACTTTCAATATTTCTACTTTAAAGTCAGGATTTTTGGAGAATGGAACAAAAAATTATGTTCCCAATAATGCTATATGCAACATAGATATTAGATTCGCTCATCATGTAACAACTGAAGATATTTTTAAAGAAATTAAAGAAAAAGTTGATTTATTTTCTAAAAGTACAAAATCTCAAATCGCAATAACCAAAAATATTGGATATGAAAGTTCACGGATTAGAAAAGATTCGGCTCTTGTGAAAAGCCTTGTCAAGAGTGCTGAGGTTTTAGGATTCCCAACTGAAGTATGGCCATTAAGCGCAGCAGCAGCACCATTAAGTAAAATCCAAAAAGAATTGGGATTGGAATTTATTACAGGAGGGTTAGGTATTGGCGGATTTGCTCATTCTGCAAATGAGTTTATTCAATTAGACTCAATAATTAATACAAGACTATCATATTATTATTTTCTACGAGAATATTCCAAGATATATGAAGAAAGAAATAGGATTTAATGGAATAATCCTGCTAAACCTCTAGTTTTTACTTTAATCGCACTTTCAGAACACAACTCTGCGCAACAAAAACAAGAGATACATTTCTTTCGTAGAAATATCGGAAAACTATTTTCTTCAAATTCAATTGCCTCTGAAGCACAATTATGAGCGCATTCACCGCATTGCACACACTTTGATTTAATTAATTTAGGAATTTTTTTGATTATTTTATATCCTATATGCCCTGTCATATAAGCGATAAAACTTGTAAACGTATTTCCTGGCACATGAAATTTAGGCGTTTGTTTTTTAGCTTCCTCAAGAGACATTCCTACAATATCAATATTTTCTAAATTTCCAATACCAAAATTTCGCTCTATTGCATTTCTAACATGAGGAACGTTTTTGACTTTTATTTTACCAATTTCTAGAGCTATTAAATCTAATGCTACTTCATCTGTTCCCACAAGAATCAAATCCCAGGTTTTCATTGTTCCTCCACCTGGACCCATTCTGCCTTCCATAATCTCTTGTAAATCGTATACTATTAATCTATTGGGCTTATTCTTTACTATCCATGAAAAATTATCTGCAAGAACTTCTCCAAATTGTTCAGCTGTTTTTCCATATAGATGATAATGAGCTTTTAAACCTCCCGGGATAATGCCCCAATAATTTTTTATTGCTCCTGTCATAGTTGCTTCCAAATGAGATTTTAAGCGTGGAAGGTTAATCAAAATGTCACAATCTTTAACCACCTTGGCAACATGAATTTCTTTTAGTCTTAGAGCCTCATCAATTTCTTCAATTATTGGGGTACCACTTTCAAAATCTACAAAATTTATGCCATATGTCTCACAAATTTCATAAATTCCAATTTCTTTAGCAACGTCAGAACCTAACTTTTGGGATTGGCCTGGAGAGTCTCCTAAGTAAACATTAGTCATAGACACTCCCTTTTCTTTTAAATAAGAAATAACACCTTCAATAAAACTTGGTTGAGTACACGCTTCTTTCTTTGATGTAAGTAAATTAGGTTTTAAAAGAATTTGTTTAGAGTTAGAAAAATCAAAAGATAAATTATCTTCAACTAATTTAATTGCCCCAACTACGGCTTTGGGAATATTTTCATAATCATTTACATTTACTATACTTACTTTTGTAGACATTATTTTTATCGATTTTATTTTCCCATATTAGATATTTCTTCTTATTAATTGTAATAAATATTTTAAATTTGAGTAAATCCAATTATTTTTAAAAATCTAATATATTATAATTATTAAAAAAGATATTTCAAAAATTTTTATTATTAAAAATTGTACAAATATTTTGATTTTGAAAAAGGTACTTAAATTATAGATTTTGTAATAACTAGCAGCAAGGCAGGAGAAAATGGCTGACGCGATGTTTAAAATCGTTTTTTTCGGAGACGGCGGTGTTGGAAAAACCACTTTAATAAACCGATATCTCACTGGTGTTTTTAAGAGTGACAGTGTAATCACGATAGGCGTGGATTTCCATGTAAAAAAAGTTGATATTGATGGAAAACGAGTTAGTTTACAAATCTGGGACTTTGCAGGGGAAGATAGATTTAGATTTCTTATGCCTAGTTATGTTGTAGGGGCATCTGGAGGAATCTTTATGTTTGATATTACGAGATATACTAGTCTTAAAAATTTTAACGATTGGATTGAAATATTTAAAATGGGTTATAAAGGGGATAATCACCAAATGCCAGTCCTTATGGTTGGTAGCAAACTAGATCTTGAATATAAAAGAGCAGTTTCTAGAGAAGAGGCATTTGAATTAGCTAAAAAGAATAATCTATTTGGTTATCTTGAGTGTTCTGCTAAAGATGGTCAAAATGTGGATGATATTTTCGAAGAAATTTCTCGATTAATGTTGATGAAAGCAGGTTTACTATAAATAAAAATAAAATTGGAATTATCTAAAAATATCATCTAATTTATTAATCACTATATCAGGAATTAAATTAACATCAATTCCTCTTGATTTTTCAAATTTAGATTTTAAATCGTTAATCATTTTCATAGTGGTAACTCCAGTTAAGACTGCAATAGTAGTTATCCCTGCTCGATTGCCAGCTAAAATATCAGTGTTCAGGCGATCTCCAAAAATGCACGCATTCTCAGCAGGAATTTGAATATCATTTAAAATCATTCTTATACCAAAAGGTTCTGGTTTTCCAAAAATTCTTTCTGGGTCTTTGTCTGTACATGTTTTAAGAGCATTCACCATCACGCCAGCTCCAGGTTCAAGACCATGAGCAACTGGTAAGGTTGAATCTGTATTTGTAGCATAAAATTGGGCACTCCCCTCTAAAATACATTGTTGAGCAATAGCTAAATTTTTGTATTTGAATTCTCTGTCAAGCCCCACAATGACGAAGTCAATATCATTGCAATTCGAGACTTTTTCTATTACTTCATGTCCTTGGGATTTTAGTTCTGATCTTAATCCCCTTTCTCCAATCACAAAAATTTTTGCTTTTTTCTTTATTTTCGTTATTTCAGCAGCAGTTATTGAGGCACTAGTATAAAAGTCAGAAATCTTGCTTGTTATATTATATTTTTCCAGCCTTTCTACATAAGTTTGCCTTGTAGCAGTAGAATTATTTGAATTATATACTACTCTTACGGAGTTTTCTTTTAGTTCTTTGATTACTTTATCTACATTGGGAATTAATGCTTTTCCACGATAAATTACACCATCTAAATCAAAAATAGCTAATTTTATATCCTTCAGATCATCAATTAGTTCTCGCATTTTAAAAGTTATAACCATCCTACTGGTAATCCTAATAAAAATATAAAAAGTTGTATCCCTATAGGAATAAATATTGGGTTTAAAATGTTATCAGCAGTATATATAGGAAAATAATCCGTTAGAAAGAAAATAAAAGCTCCAATTATAGCATACACTGGTCCTATAACTATTAATCCAATTATATATGCAACGACTACTCCCGCGATAAAACCTTCTACTGATTTAGTTTCTTTACTTCTTACTTTTACCTTATGTTTTCCATATTTTCGTCCAATTAATGCTGCCGCAGCATCTGAAAGACATGCGATAAGAATACCTGCAAAAAATGCCAAAACATGAACTACACCTGTCATAACTAGCATGTACGAAAAAATAAATCCTGTAATTATGTAAATTTGTGGTCCTGCAGCATTTAACTCTTTATTTCTTAACATTGATCGAGTTAAAAAATTGAATATTGAATATTCTGGACCCCATATGTTTCTAATTAAATCAGAAATTATAGCAAACATTAAGGCACCAATTAAGGCCATCATTGTAAGATAAATTACTGCCTCAGGATCTCCAAAACCAAATGGATACAATCCAATTGGTCCCCAAATTGCTTCATACGCGGGTTGAATATCATGAATTAAAACAATAACACTATCACTAATTATACGGGTTAATGGAAAAAGAAGATTAAAAAAACCGAAATATGCCAAAACAAGAAGTAAGCCCATTAAATGAAAACTTTTCCTAATCAGTTCCATCTTAAAATTTATATCTTCTCTATATGGATTATCTTGAGTTATATTCTCGACATATCTTCTTAAGACTGGTTTTTTACTTCTTACTGATTTTAGGCCTTCTTTCTCTGATTCAATTTTTCTTTTTACCCTTTTGATCATCGCAAAAAAAGCAAAACTGAATATTAATACAAACCCTATCCACCATACCATAAATCCATTATATGGATAGGGGAAAAATCTCCCAACAGAATTATAATATCCAAAAATTAAGAAACAAATACCACATAGTATCGTTGAATTTCCACCATATTTATTATTTGCTTTTATTCCTTTTCGCCCAATATAAAACATTAAAATCATTAGGATAAAAAAAGAAAGAGATAAAGTGATATTATAAAGTTCACCAATAACTTCCCAGTAATTCATAATTACTCTTAACAAGAATTATATTAATTATTGAAATAATTTATAATCTAATAATTAATTTCGCATTATAATGACGTCTCATAGAAACAGTTTTCTTAAAACATTGTCTAAAGATTTAACACCCAGAATTCCTTTATATTGTACAGGATACCCTGAACTAGAGTTTATTGCCAATTATATAGATCAATTTAATCTTAAAACTGAATCTGGAGACTTAATCTTAATTAAAAAGAATTACAACATAATTGAACAGATGGGATTTGATGCAATTTCTATATGGGATTTTCGACGAGGAGAAGGAGGTTATAAGTTAAGTGATGATAGAAGAGTGGATGGTTGGGGCCGCGTCTATAAAGGTGAATGGTATCTATGGGAGGGTGTTTTTAAAAATGAAAAAGTAATACAAGATTGGGAATATCTTAAGCTCCCTTCTAAAGAAAAATGCAATGAGTTAAAAGAATTTTTACAAAAATCAATAGAAAATTTAGAATTTGTATTCTCTTTGCCTGGTCTGTTTGAAAAGACTTGGCAATCAATGGGTTTTTATTATTTTGCTAAAAGTTTAAAAAGAAATAACTTTAAGTTTATCGAACAAATAGTATTGTTTTTCTCGGATTATGTAAAAAAGTTAATTAAAGTACTACAAGCAACAGGAGCTAAAATATTTATAATAGCAGATGATTATGGATATAAAAATAGAACATTCCTACCATTAGAACTATGGCGAAAATTATTCTTTAAAGTATATGAAGAAATTATTGGATTGATACATGAAAAAAAACACAAAATTATTATTCATTCTGATGGGTATATCTCTGATATGATTGGGGTTTTCATTGACTTAGGCTTTGATGCAGTTCAAAGTTTAGAACCCAATGCAGGTGTGAATATATTTAGTCTTTTCAAAGAGTTTCGAAATCAAATTTGTTTTATTGGAAACTTAGACATGAGCCTCCTATCTTTTGGCACACAACAGCAAGTAAGAGATTATTCTAGAAAACTAATTAAAGGGGCAAAGAAGTATAATTGTTCTCTAGTGGTTTCACCGACTCAACAAATTAATGCAAAATGTATACCTAAGAATATTAATGCAATGATAGAAACGACTAAAATATTTAAATATTAATTTTGATACTTTCTTCAAATATAAGAAAAATAAAAAATAATAACAGCTTTAAGGCAGTATATTCTCAAAATTTCTAAAATTAATTAATAAAGAAATAATAATATAATTTATTAGAGAATAAGAAATAAAAAAAAATAAATAAAATTAAAATAAGTAAATTATATCTAATATAGTAAGATTATATCAAAATTATATCCTCAAATAATTACCTTATTAAAAATTACATAAAAAAATGATTCCTTTGGAACCAACTACAGAAAATCTTGATGATATTCTTAAAAAACTCCTCGCAGCGATCCCAGAAGTGAAAGCTGCTGCAATAGTTTCTGCTGAAGGGCTTCCCATTGCTTCTGCTCTTCCTCAAGGAGTCGATGAGACGAGGATTGCTGCTATGACAGCTGCATTGCTCTCCTTAGCCGAACGGTCTGTTATCGAGATGGAAAAAGGTGAGTTTGATCAGCTCTATGTTAAGGGAAGCGATGGATATCTTTTGGTACTACAGGCTGGCCCGAATGCCGTATTAACTGTTTCTACTACGAAAGATGTAAGATTGGGATTAATATTTTTAGACTGTAAGCGAACGTGTGAAAAAATCGCAAAATTAATATAAAAATCCGAATATTCATACCACTTTTCAAAAGAATCATAGTGATGATCATAAATCTCTCTTTCGCAATCTAAACAAAATCGATGTAAATTATCAAGGATCATCCGCTCCTCTTTCATTTCGGTCTTGATCACAAATGAAGATTTAGACAATGCAGAGCTACTGAGGAG
The DNA here is from genome assembly GCA_016839915.1 of Promethearchaeota archaeon. Lineage (GTDB taxonomy): Archaea > Asgardarchaeota > Lokiarchaeia > Sigyniarchaeales > SOKP01 > Loki-b32. Next base: position 1,032 of record JAEOTH010000092.1, on the reverse strand, counting down.
TAAATTATTCTCAATCGTCTATTATATGGTAAAGTATCAGGCATTTATAATAGTCAAGGCTGAGGATGCCCGAGGGACGGATGTTGTTCTGGCTGCGACGCTCACAAAGTTATTTACACTGGATTACATTAAGTCATTGACTTCTTATGGTGGTTGGGGTGCTATTTCACTGACTCAACAAGCCGAAAGTAGTTATTATGCATGGCAGAAAGATTGGAATAAAGGAAATGTTTGGAATGATGCAAATGCATATATTCCATTTTACTTGCTCCCTGATTACAAATCGGGAGTTAACTCTTTCATGGATACTGATGGTAATATATTAGGTGAGGGTAGATTAAAAGAGCTTTTTTTACAAAGGTTTGGTGTTGATGTTGAATATTTAACCAGGAAACTTGTAGCTTAAACTTTTTTATTATATTATTATTTTTATCCCTCGATTTTTTAATTCTTTTAAAGCCTTAGATTCGATATTTATTGGGTTATTGCTTAGATCTATAAGAATTAGTGAATTTAAACTCTCCATAGATGGAATTTCGGAGATATTGTTATCATATAGCCTTAATTTTTTAAGGTTCTTTAAACTGGTTATTTCTTTGGTTACAACTTTAATATTGTTACTGCCGAGATTTAGTTTATTTAATAATTTTAATTTTTTGATAATTCTTGGGAATTCAGTAAGTTGGTTGTTTACTAGATTCAACATTTCAAGTCTTTCTAATTCTCCTATTGAGTCTGGAAGCACCTCTAGATTTTTACCCATAAGATAGAGTCTTTTTAAGAATTTTAAATTACCTATTGAGGGTAAGGCTTCGCTTACGTCTAAGTTAAAGATATCTAGGCCCACTATATGTTTATTTTCAATTATGAAATTATTATACTCCCCCGATAATTCTTTTTCTAAATAGAACGTTATATCATTTATTTTTTCAATTTCAAGCAAAAATTGTACCTCATCCTCGTCTTCCAATATACAGTGCAAAAATTCTTCACGGCTAAGATAATCAGTGTATTCTTTTTTCATCAAGAACT
>JAEOTH010000091.1 GCA_016839915.1 Promethearchaeota archaeon | reverse complement strand
TATCGTTGAACTCCTTAATCTTTTTAACTTTTAGATAACTTAATGAATGCCTTTTTTATATTTACATAGATAAACTTTTGTTTAAATAACAAAGCAAACAATAAAAAATTACCCATTATAAACAAATTATCAAAAGTATGAATTTTCTTATTAAAAAACTCAGTTTTAATTAATAAAATTTAAGCTAATTTAATTATTAGCATTCCTGTAGTGGTGACAATAATTATACTTAACATAATAATGAAAAATATTGCGATAGTTTGTGCTTGTAATGCTGCTGAATAAGAAGCGAGCGCATCATAGTACCTCTTTTCCCCTTCAATGATATCTTCTCCCAACCCTCCTGTAACTTCCCAAAATGTGATTTTTTCTGCCCAATGTCTATTCTCATCCATAATTAGTTTTTGCTCTTCCATAATCTGTTGCTGATAATTCACTTGAATTGCACTAAAAATGATAAAAATTCCGGATATAACAATTATCAAAAATCCTAATAGAAAAATCGGTTTTCGTCTGGTCTTTTTCATAAATTCCACTAAATTTACTTGAGATACATACGATTATAATTAAGAACTTTTTCTTAATAATTCTATTTGAATAATTGGTTTATAAACAAGAAGAAGGAATGAAAATTTAAAAATTACCAGATGATTGTTGCATAACAAAATTTTTTATTCAAATTGTTTCTCTAGGTATAAAAATCTACATGAAAACTCAAAAACAAAGAATAATGGATTGGTATTAAAATTTGAGTTCTAATTTAAAGCAAGAGAAAAAAATGAAAAAGAAAGAAAAGAAGAAAAGATCATATGCTCCTGAAGCAGAAGAACACACTGAGCTTCAACAAGAAACACAAAAACAAAATATTCTTTCGAGGTTGAATAAACTTGACGACATTAGCATTGCGAAGAGTCGAATCACAGAAGGAAAAATAAGAAAAGGATTAATTAAAAGTCAACTAACTGGTAAAGAAGAAAAAGTTGAGAGGATCGAAATACAGATTAGTAGAGTTAAAAGAGAAATTGAAGAATTGAGAGATATTAAACAGGATTACTTAGATGATGGAGAAACGAAGGAATCTATTGAAGTTGCTAAGAAAATTATGAATATTGCTAAAATTAATGATTTGAATCTAATTGCTGATGAAGAGAAAAGATTTATTGAGCAATTTCAAGCTAAATTAGGTCCTAGTAAACCAATTAATGAGCAAATCGAAGAATTGAAAAAAAAGAGGCACACATATTATACTCAGGAAAAATACGACGAGGCAATTCAAATTGCAGAGATAATAATTGATCTAGCAAAAGAGGCTAAATTAACTCAAATAGTAATAACTGAAGAAAATTTTATTAACTTTATTCAATCAAAAATCTCTGAGAAATCAGATACGGAAATTAGTAAATCACTTAATGCTTTAAAAGTCATTGAAGAAATTGAAAATAAATCTGTAAAGTTGAAAGATGATGTTGAAACTAAGGAGAGATATAATTTCAAGGAAGAAAAACGAAAATTCGAAGATTTAAAGAAAAAATTCAAGCTAGAAAAGCAAAAATTTGAAGAGGAAAAAGAAGCATTTAAATGGGAAAAACAGATGTTAGAAGAATTAAAAAAATATGAAAGAGACAAAGACATCGATAGTGCGAAGGATGATGTAAATCCAGAAATAGTCGAGATTGAAAGTGAAAACAAAAGGAAATTTACGGATGAAAAACTAAAATTTGAGGAAGAGAAAGAAAAATTAGAAAAGAAAATGAAAAAAATCAAAGAGACTGAGGAGAAATTACGGCAAGAGAAACTTGAATTTGAAGTCGAAAAAACAAAATATGAACAGGAAAAAATAGAATTCCAAGAAGAAAAAGAAACGTTTAAGTGGGAAAAGGAAATGTTTGAAGAAGCAAAAAAATTTGATACTGATAAAGATTCTTCTTAAAGTATCTCTTTATTTGGATTTATTGAGAATTATCGAGATATTGAATAAATGTTAATTTCATTATGGAAATCTGAGTAGGTATAAATAATGTATGTTATACTAGGTATAAAAAATTAAGAGAAATAAGAAAACTCAAGAAGAGGAAAAAATTATTATTCTCTTTTTATTGCTATTAGTGTCATGTACATAACGTAAATTAAATATTATTTAAATAGATCAAATAATATTGTTATCTTGTATATGAATATATTATTATTCTTATTATAGGGGATTTATTTAAATAATTTCAACATGTAAAAAAAAAACAAGTTACTTCTTTAGTCATCTCTATTGGAATGTGCTCAATTTATGAAAGGTAGGAAAAATTTTTTGTTTATATTGTCAGTTTTTATCGTTCTTTTTAGTCTAAGTATTTCTCATTCAAATTATACAAGTGATATTAAGGAATTTAACCATATAGATGAATTCAATGTTGAAAATGATAGGAATGAGCTTCAAGAGATTCGAGTATCTACAAATGGTCCTGTTGATAAATATAATTTTAAATATTATAAGGTAATCACAATTGATCATACACAAATCTTTGGAACAAGTAATTATACTAATTTTCCTGTTTTAATCTCAATTTATGATTCAGACTTACATGATGATGTTCAATCTAATGGTGATGATATTGCCTTTTCCAACGATACAGCATGGTTAGATCATGAGATTGAGCTTTTTGATCAAGAATATAATTCAACCCATGCTCAACTTATAGCATGGATTCGAGTTCCATTCTTATCGGTTTCTGTAAATACTAATATCACTATGTATTATGGTAATCCATACCTTAATTCTCAGGAAAATCCAACAGGAGTTTGGGATAGTAATTATAAAGGTGTTTGGCATATGAAAGAAGTTAACCCTATTGATTCAACTTCCAATGGTAAAAATGGTACTGAAAGTGGCGGGATATTACCTATTAGTGGGAAAATTGATGGCGCAACCTATTTTGGCGGAGATAATGAGTATATAACAATTGGTAATGTTGGATCTAAGATAAAAACGATTGAGTTCTGGATGAACCCAAGTAATCTCGGCAGTATTGGGCTAACTGAAACAGATTGGAAAAACCCATCGGCAACTGGAGACGATTATAATCAATGGAATGACCCTACCAATGCTTTTACGAGTGATGATGCATATTCGAGTGAAGATACTCAAGGAGATAGACAAGATTGGTATAACTTCAATTTTAATGTGCCAAACGGCGCAACAATCGATGGTATTCATGTAAATGTTGAGGCGACAGCCACTGTAAACGTAGGGGCAGGGATAGCAATCTCTTGGAATGGTGGAATTGATTATACCAGTGAAAAGTCAGATACGTGGTCAACACCCGAAGAGAATAAAACATTTGGAGGTCCATCAGATACTTGGGGAAGAACATGGTCTTCAGATGATTTTAAAGACAGTAATTTCAGAATAAGGCTAAGCAGAAGTTCACATAATCCAGGTACTTTTTTAAATGTTGATTATATCGAAATCAAGGTTTATTTCACTTATGTTTTTATGAAAATAATTGATTTAAACAGCACAGCCCAGATAGAAATCGTCGAAGGTGATCTGATAACAACTAACATTCCAAATACATCGACTATCTATATAGATGGAGTAATGAAATCTTCTTTAACGACTGACTGGCATTATATAGCTATAACTAACTCAGAAGGCATTAATGTGTCTGCTATGAATATAGGTAGAGTGTCAACGGATTACTTTGATGGTATCATAGATGAAGTGCGTGTATCAGATATTTTAAGAGAACCTGAATCATTTAACACTTCTTATTACAATCAATATGATCCCAATTCTTTTTACAACGTCAGCCAAGAAGTCAAATTTAATATTGACCCTCCAGTTTTTTCAAACTTAACTGAAAGTTCAGATATAATAGAATTGGGAAACACTGAGATTATAACTATTAATGCTACTGATATTTCTGGCATTAGGCAAGTTTTAATTGAATTTGAAGGTACTAATCATTCAATGACAAATATCGGAGGAGATATTTGGCAATATAACACATGGACACCTTCTCAAACAGGTAATTATACATATATAATTTTTATTGAAGATAATTGCAATACTTGGAACTCTGTCAGTAATTCAATTAAGGTGATTGATACTACACCCCCAGCACCCCCTATAATGGTTAGTGCTCCAAACAGTGGTGCTTATAGTACATTAATATTTGATTGGGCTGATGGTTTTGATCTTTCTGGAATCGCTATTTATAATTTAGTCATTGATAACGAATCAGATCCATATACTACTCCTGGTTTTATGGTAAATATTAATATTACGAATACTGGATCAAGTAGTAGTTATTATGAGTTGTCTGATACTCTTACTTCTGGGACATATTATTATTTTTTACGACAAATCGATGGAGTAGGGTTAAAAAGTAATTTTACAACAGGATCTTTTGATATAATTTCAAATAGTAATGGTAGAAATAATATCACATTTCTCGATGTATTACCGTATATACTAGCAAGTTTAGTCGGTTCAATTACGGTAATAATTGTGTTAAGAAAAAGAATTCAAAAGAAGATTCACCCTCCCAGAAAAAAGATACCACTTAAAGTTATAATTTCACATATCAATGAAATTTCAAATATAAAACACACTCTTCAAAAGGAAGAACACATAGATATATCAGATGATCAATCAACATTTACAAAAGAAACTCTCGATGAAGATGAATTAGAAAATCGATTAATTGAAATTAGGGCATTAGGAGAAGAATTGTTTAATGAAGGAGCTTATCTAGAAGCTCAAAAACAATATGAAATCGCAGAAGCTTTATTGTTAAAATTAAAAAAAAAAGACGAAGCCCTCTTTTATTCTAAATTAATCGCCAATATTAAAAACTTAAACAAAGAACGAGAAGATAGATTAGAAAATTTGGAAAAAGAAAAAGAAAAAAACAATTTCATAAAGGTAATGGAGATTTATTTTGAAGTAATTAACATCTCTAAAAAATTAAAAGATTTTGACTTATTAGAGATGTATCAATCTGAGCTAATTCAATTAGTAAAAGATGGAAATCTAGATGTTTCCGATTTAGAACATAAAAGGAATAAGTTCGAGGAACAAGGTATGATTTATTTAGATCAAGATCTTTTTGAAGAAGCTGCAGAATTTTTTGAGTACTGCGAAGAAATCTCGCACGTTCTACTCAAACTAGATAGATTAGAAGAAAATTATAATATAGATAAATTTAGCGATAAAATAAATGAAGTTTTAAAGAAAATTAAACAAAAAGAGAGAAGAAATAAATCATGAAGAAAATTCCAGGCACATTATATCATGTAGGAATTATGAGTTCACGTGATGATAATTTTAATTTAAATATATGGTATAGAAATCAAATAATTTTTGAAAAAACAAGATTATTAGAGGAAGAAATAACAGATAGCATTCAGCAATTTTTTGAGACTAAAAACCTAATTATTCCTCGTAATAGAATTGAATGGATTATTAAAGAAGAGTTAAAAGAACTAACTCCTACTGCTGATATATCTTTTGTTGAAAGTACGGTGTCAGAAATGCTTGAAGAATTTCAACATACAACTACTAATAACATGAAAAAAATTATCTTGATGGGACTCTCAAATGCAGGAAAAACTTGCATTTATGAACGAGTTTTTGAAGGAAAAAAACCTTGGGAATTAATACACCAAACAGCAACTAAAGGAATTTCTTATAAAGACTATGAAATAGGGCAAATGACGAAACCAATGATTTGGGATTTGGGTGGTCAAAAGCAATATCTTGATGAATATCATGGACCTTTAAGAAAAAATATCTTTCGAAAAGCTTCTATACTATTGTATGTAGTCGATGTAACTGATTATGAACGATTTGATAATGCGAGGATTGAATTAGAATGGAGTGCTAATCAAATGTTTTCATATAATCCTGACGCAAAAATAAATGTTTTTTTACATAAAGTAGATCTAATTCATGATAAAGAATCAGTTGTTTCACATATAAAGAATGTTTTTTCTAAAAATATATCACATGATATCAATTATCATTTAACATCAATATTTGATGAATCATTATTCAAAGCTTGGAGTGAAATAATTCGAGTAATTTCCCCCAAAAGTATATTTATTAACACAATTTTAAATCAATTGAAAAATCAAAAAGGAGTTAAAGATGCACTAGTAATTGAAAGAACCTCTGGACTTGCTTGTGGATCTACAATAGAAGAAATTGAAGAAGATATTGTTATCGGCATGATTTCATTATTGATCGTTACTATTGAAAAAGTTACTAAGAATATGAAATTAGAAAGATTTAGGGAATTTAAACTAAAAACCGATTCTAATAGCATACTGATAACGGATGTAAATCAAGATTTAATTCTGGTGATTATTCTATCACCAGAGGTTTCAAATAGCAATTTATTAGAGGAAATTGAAGATGCTGGTGGACTAGTTACTCAACAACTTAAAAAATTATGGATTGAATGAGAGGTAAAGTAATAATGCCAAAAGGTGTTTTCTTTTTAATTCATGATGAAATAAGAGGACCAGAAGTCAAATTTTCTTACTTCACAGATCCAATACCCCTACCCCAAGAATTTATATCAAAGTTATATATGTCTCATGCTGGATTTGAATCCTCTAATATAATAGAAATTAAATATGATCGTTATAAAAGTGTTTCATGTTTTACAGGAAATCTTGATCGAAGAAGTCAAAAAGAAGGTATATTGGGCGTAATCTTTGAGGAAAATGAGATCTACAGTAATTTAGATTTATTTTTAATGCGTAATCTAGATTATATCTCAAATAATCAAAATGATCAGATTATGAAGGAAATTTATACTCATAGACTTCTGAGTTTTCTTGAATTATTAAAAATATTAGATAAGGTGGAAATTGAAGATATCCCAGAAATTTTCATTATGACAGGAGAGAGTGAATATAAATCATGTTTACTTAAAATAGGGGAGAGAGAAGTTTCTAATGCAGAGATGGCAGAGATTTATAAAAAAACAATGAAAAACCAGAAGATTCATCAATATTATTATGCTAAATTAAATGTAGACCAATTAAAAAATATCTTTTTAGTGTTTAAAACAAATAAGCCGCTTCAGAATTTTAATAAGATAATCTCGATCATACATCCTTATACTGAAAGATTTTTTTATTATTCATTAGAGATTTTATTTTTATTCCTATTCCCGTCTATCATTAGAATAGTTCCTAATACTCCAAAATTAGCTAAAATATATAAAGACAAAAATGAATCAGTCTTAAAAAATCTTCAAAATTCAGAGAATTACAACCAGGAGTTTACTAATTTAATTTCAGCTCTAATCAATGGAGATATTTATATTTCTCCTCTTCTGGAAATTTAGGTTAACTTTTTTATTTTATTTACTATTTTCTTTAGAAACATGGTCCCTATTGCAAAATTAACTAAATCAGAAAACAGTAAAATTAAAATAAATTCCTTGTTATGAACTTCGATATATTCTGAACACACTTTTTGATGGTTTTTTAATTCAAGGAGCATCTTTATTACACTATGTAGTTTTTTCTCATTCCTTACTTCAAATTCTTTAATTGTATCAAGCAACGTATTATGTGGAATCGATGAATATATAACTTTTCCATTAGATGTAAATATTGCACACCCTATTATTTCTCTATCATCCACGGAACGTCTTAAAAGGGTTAAAATGTCTTGAAAAAATGGTAAAGAAGTGAACTCACTAATATCGTCAACTTCTTCTTTATCACCTTCGAATTCTCTACTTTCAATGTACTCTATTTTGGAGAATTCAAAATCTCCCAATTGATATCCCCTTACCTTACCATTCTTATCGACAAATGATTGAAAGTGATGTTTACAAATTAATCCTGTAGGAATACTAACAGTTGTAATATGTTCACTTTGTTTTAATATTTTTGAAGGAATATTTAATCTTTTTTGAACTTTACATTGAGGACATACTAATAAAACATTTTTGAATAAATCTTCTTCTCCTAATCTTAGATTTTTATTTGTTATATGGGACATTTCTATAAAATATTAATTAAAAAGAGATATCTATTTTACTTTCTTTCATTTGCATTAATTGTATATTCATCTTTACTTTATTTAAGATTAATCTCTTATCCTTTTTAACTCAATTTTCACAGCATTTGTCCTATCTGGGCATTCCCATTCCACAATATCAGGATTTTTACCCCATGAATCTGGAAATGAACCTCCAAATTGAAGCATAATAATATATGGAAAAATATCATGATAGAAAAACCCACATAATCCTCCTGAGTTGTGTCCATCTAATTCAAATTTATCTCCTACTTTATGACCTGCATTACAATGTCCTTTTATGTCCTTAATCGTCCCGATAATTCGGTATCCTACTTTTGGTATTTTAAAAACCTTTGAATTTTATTTTTAAATATATATAAGATTAATTATATCTAGAGATATTTTACATTGAAATTTATTCAAATAAAAAATTTTGTCTTTTGAGGGAAGATTTATGCTAAATTTAAAAGATTTAGGACAACCTATTGAGTTTTGGGAATATTTTAATCAAATTTCCAGAATCCCTAGGGAATCGAGGTATGAGGATGAAATTAGACAATTTATTGAAAATGAAGCAGAAAAACACCATTTCAAATCTCAGATTGATGAAATAGGAAATATTGCTGTTGAAATTCCAGCATTAAATCAAAAATTAAAATGTGTTTTACAGTGTCATATGGATATGGTGTGTGAAAAAAATGAAGGAGTAATTCATGATTTTTCAAAAGAACCATTAAAATTGAAAATCATAGAGATTGAGAATGAGAAATGGGTTACAGCAGAAGGAACAACGTTGGGAGCAGATAATGGAGTAGGTGTATGTTATTTATTAACTTTAATGAAAAAAATTCATGAGAATGAATTAAAGTTTGATTCCTTAGGGTTAGATTTATTATTTACTGTTCGTGAAGAATATGATATGGGTGGCGCAAAAAATCTTGAGCCAAACCTAGTTGATGGGAAATATCTAATAAATCTCGATTCGGGTGAAAAATCAATCACAATAGGATGTACTGGAGGAATTGGATTTCATACTAGAATCAAAAAAAAATCTGTTTTGATCAATCGAGAACAATTAAATCTCCAACCAATAAAACTTACCATTTTTGGACTAGTTGGGGGGCATTCTGGAAGATGCAATGAAGGTCAGGCGCATGCTATCAATATTTTAAGCCAAATTCTATGGAAAATAAATAAAAAATATACAATTCATATTAATCTAATACATGGCGGGGGTGCTGCGAATGCTATTCCTAGAGAGGCGAAATCAATATTCTTTATTAAGGAAAACCAGTTTAAAGAATTAAAATCACATATTTTAGATATTTTCGATGAAATCAAAAAAAATTTTAATGGAATTGAAAATGATATGCAAATTTCATTAGATAAATTATTAGATTTTTCGAGTGATGAAGTATTATCTGAAAACGTACAAGATAAATTATTAAATCTATTAAATACATTTCCTAATGGTCCTATTGCTTTTCATCCAAAAATAAAGAATTTGATGTTTACTTCAACAAATTTAGGTAAAATAAGAACTAAAGAAGATCACATTAAAATTAGATGGTTACATCGAAGCCTAAGTAAATATTATCTTGATGATATCTATAAACAAATTATAACAGTGTTAGATCTTTCAGGACTAGAGAAAGAAAATACATTCAGGGGAAGTTATCCTCCATGGGAAGCAAATTTCAATTCTGAACTCTTAAAAATCGCTCAAGAAGCTTATAGAGAATTATTTAAAGAAGAAGCAAGAATAAAAATAATTCATGGAGGGTTAGAAGCTACACTATTAATAGATAAAATTCCTGGAATTGATGCGATAGCCTTTGGAGCTAATGCTAAAGGACTTCACTCCCCAGATGAGCGTTTAGAAATTAAATCCGTTGAAAGATCTTGGAATTTTCTGCTAAAGCTTCTAAAAAAATTAGATTGAAATGGATATATTTTTTTATTTTAAAGAGAATATTTTGTGTTGAGAAATTTTAATGGAATTTTTTTATTAATTTCTATAGAATTAGTCTGACATCAACTAATTCTAATTTATTAAACTTTATTTTATTTATCAGTTCTATTAGATCAATGCTATTTATGCTGTGAAACAGCATATCCGGAGAGGATATTGATAATTTGGATTTAAAACCTCTGGAAGGTACAGATTGAAATATTGCAATTCATTTTTGTTTATACAATAAAAAAAAAAGAGGAATTATTGCTATAAGATTAATTATTTATTGTAACTATTTTTTTCATGATGTAACTCATCTATGTTTTACTCTCTTTGCTATAGAAGTAAACTCTATATTTACATCCTTTTCGTCCTGAAGCCATAAGATATATATAATCTTTAAAATGACTTTTATACACTGTTAATTTACCCATTTCTCCTTTACACTTGTAATATTCAACACACCACCAATCTCTATACTTTTTGATGTCCCATTTAATCCATTGGTCTTCAAAATGTAAATAAACCGCCTTTTCATATATATGAAATTCTGCTGGTCCTTGGTATTTCATCCCAGGAAATTTTATAGTAGCACAACCCTCAAACACTTTAGGTTCTAGAGCAACTACAGGAAGCACCACGTAGGATGGATTTTCGGCATCGTGATGAATTGTATTTTCTGCGATTTGAATATCATCTTCCGTTTCTGTATACAATTCTCCACCACTATTTAGATTTCTATCATGTTTTGGAAAATTACTGCTAGAAATATCGATTCGAATAGAGTGACCCGCTTTAAATACTTGGCAAATATCTCCCATACTAATTGTGAATTCGTAAACATCCTCAGGATTTCCTGACATTAAGTCAGGAACTGCCATTGAATTCCGATATCTTGCTCGTATAATACCATCGGCTACTAACATCAGTTGGCCGCCTTCTTCTGTAGGATATACATCAATCACTTTGGCGGTGAAATCCGTATCAAAACAATTAGAGGAACCACTAAGAAACACTTTTATTGGACCTGCAATTTCAACATCCTCAATAAATGGTTCTGTTGTATAGCTTAATATATCCGCTCTCCCCAATACAACAGGTGTTTGATCAAGAGAACCAGCCGGCAAACCAAGATTTCGTCCACCCCAAGTTAGTACTGGATTCATTGGATCATAAATATAACTTAATGAATCCTCAAAACCATAAGAAGGGTTAGTATTAAGAACTCCATCACTATGCATGTAATAAGTAGTATAGTCAATATCCCCTATAGGCCATTGATCTGCATATCGCCATTCATTATCTCCAAGACCAATATACCACACAGGCGGTTCATCCATTATTCCAGTATCTTCACCCTTCAGCCAATAATCGAACCAATCATAATAAGGTTCGTAGGGTAATTCTCCTAGACCACCATGAGTCCCTGGTAATACGAATAATTTCTGGTTTCCTAAATATTGCAGATTAACAAATGCATCAATAGTACATCTTGAGAAAAAGTCAAACCAACCAGCCACATGTAGAATAGGTACATCTATTGTATCTTGGACATTAAGCTCGTTTCTAAAATCATCCTCGCTAGGATGGCTCATTATCTCATCCCCAAACGGTTGTAAAAGTGTAAAACTAGGATTACCCTCAATTATAGGAAGATTCATCCATGCTTCGGAATCTATTGCTCGATTAGGTGGAAATGGAAAGATATTACTGGTTAAATCTTGTAAGATTTCACCAATTAGATATCTATAATAGTTATAATAAGGAAGTAACCATGGGGGTAAAGTTTCGTTCACATGTGATTCAGAAAGACCGTCAACAGTTTGAAATAATGTCCATATTAAAGCATCAAGATGATAAGCGCCTCCATCAAAAGTAAGATCGTTGTAAAGATTTGCACTCGCAACATATGAAAGAACTGCTTCCAGGTGAGGTGGATTCTCCCCAGCTGCTAGATAGGCGGTATTACCTGATGCTGAACCCCCAGTGATACCAACTTTTCCATTACACCAACCTCGCTTTGCAATCCATTCTACAGTATCGTATCCATCTGGACCATCATCATAAAAGAGACGATCTACTCCCTCCGAGTAGTATCTTCCTCTGGTATCTTGTGCTACATATCCATAGCCATTTAAGATCTCATGAGGCCATGTTGCTAAATCATCTGGATCTGGACCAACACCAGGACTCCCAATTCCATATGGAGTTCTAGTAAGAATTACCGGATATTTTCCAGGACCAGGAAGATATATTCTAGTATATAAGCATACACCATCACGCATCTCAACCATCTCTTCCATAAAAATGGGCCCTGTAGGGTCAGCAATAACAATTGGTATTGTAAGGAATGTAAAGCTAGTAATAAACACAAAGAGTGTAAGAGATACAAATTTTGTATTTTTTTTCATTATTTTTCTTTCTCCTTTAATTTGGGTATTTATATCATTGCGCCCCTCCTTGGCGCTCATTACAAATGATTATGAAATAATTATATAGTTAAAAAAATCTCGAAATTTTTGATTTTTTTTCCTTGATTTTATTTATAAAATTGGATTAGTAGAATGTTACGACAAATTAGTATATAAAAGTTTTTAAATTGTTTAATCATCAAATATTTCTTTTATTAGAGCTTCTTAACATTATGGAAATTATAAATCGAGAAATCATTGATTTAAAAGAGAGGAAATTTCCAGAAGAAATCTCTTTCAAACCAATAGGTGTTATTCATTCTCCATTCAAATCTCTAAAAGGTATCCCAATTCAGTCATCAATGTCGAATACAAAAGGTATTATTGAGATTTTTCCAGAATATGAAGCAGGTATAAAAGATTTATCTGGATTTTCTCATGCCTATTGTTTATATTTCTTTGATATGGTGAAACCTCCTGTCTTACTTCAATCAAAGCCTTTTCTGGACAATAAACCAAAAGGGGTTTTTGCAATTCGAAGTCCATTCCGACCTAATCCGATAGGACTTTCAGTATTAAAGATTAAAAAAATAGAAAATAATAAGATTCATGTACAAAATGTTGATATCTTAGATAGAACACCCTTATTGGATTTAAAACCTTATATTCCTAGGTTTGATAACATAAAAACGAATAAGATAGGCTGGTTACAAGAAAAGATTAAGAGAAAAGTTAGTTAAGGATTTTTAATTTATTCCAATAAAAATTACTGTCTTTTTTCTAATTTTCTAATTAACCTTTTGAAAAAACTGAATTAATTCTCCTTTACAATTATAAATATAAAAATATTATTATTTAATCAATTTAGTAATAGCTTCGATAGAATATTCTAAGAGATAAGGATTTCCTGAATGTAAAGGTCCAGAGATAAATAGAAAAATCTTATTTTTATTAAATTTTATTAATTATTATGGAATTCCATAATAAGCAAAATAAATTAAGTAAAGAAAATTCTCCCCAAGGAATGGTTCTTATACCGGGTGGACAATTTGTTATGGGAAAAGACAGTGATCAAGGAGCTGATTATAGTCCAGCCCATACAGTTCAAATAGATCCATTTTATCTTGATGTACAGGAAGTAACGAATGCTGATTACTTTAAATTCTGTCAAGATACTCATTATGAGTTGCCAGAATATTGGGGAACAGAAAAATTTCGTTCTGGATTGGAATTTCCAAATTACCCTGTCGTAGGAGTAAATTGGTCTTTTGCAAAAGAATATGCTGAATGGGCAGAGAGACGATTACCAACTGAAGCAGAATGGGAGTATGCTGCCAGAGGAGGACTTATTGCTAATGATTTTCCAACAGGAAATGATTGGAATATTCCATTAAGAAGAAATACTCCAGGTAAAGATTGGCAAAATTTAATAGTTGAAGCTAAGAGTTTTGATCCAAATGCTTATGGATTATTTGATATGTCCTGTAATGTGTGGGAGTGGGTTGCGGACATATACAATGAAAAATACTATAATAAGAGTCCTAAAAACAATCCGAAAGGTCCAGAAAAGGGTGCTCTGCGAGTTATTCGCGGTGGAAGTTGGCATTCTGGTGTAACATGTAAAAAAGTCTATTTTCGAAAAGCCCTTCCTTCTAATTGGGTTGATTTTGCTGTAGGATTTCGCTGTGCCAAGGATATTTAACATACAATATAGATTGGCTGAAAAGAAAAATCGAGAGAAAAGTGAGTTAACTTCTTAAGATGAATGTTTCGGTAAAACTATTTGAAGAAACGTATTTGTTTCCTTCATCCAGGAGTTCTACTATGTCTATATGTGAATCAAATAGTAGACCAGATTTTCCAAGTTTGATAACTTTAACACAACTAAAATTGGCTGGTTGCAAGGTAAATTAAAAGGAAAAGTAAGTTAAACATAAATCTTTATGTTATTATTTTAATCCTTCAAGTTCGTTCTTCTTTTTTCTTACTCGTATAGCTTGAATAGCTATAGTTTCAAGAAGTCTACGTTGATTTGTTGATATCCACGGACCTTCGCAATCGATTGCGGCGTAAGGAATATCACTCTTGTTGGCTAAAGGGCGTATAATAGCTTGTGAGTTCATAGCGGGTTGGCAATTAAAAGTACCTAAATTTATCAGACCATCATAAATCCCATCCTTTATTGAATGTAAAAATCTCCCAGTAATTACTGGAGTTTCACTAAGGCTATTTGATGATACATATTTGTTTCCCTCTTCAAATAAATCAATAAAATCCACAAAAGTGTCAAATAATAACCCTGACTTTCTCATAATTCTTCTGAAAATTTTACATTGTGAATTCAAGAATTTAAGAGCACTTTTATTTCTCTTCGCCCTTCGAGCCTCTTTTCGATCAGTTTCATTTAATGCACTGAATTCAAGTAGGTCTTCATTGAATTGCTCTTTTGGAGTGATGAACCCCTTTTTAAATCCATATCGTATTGTACTTTCAGCTAAAATTAGACTCATCGATTCAACAATATCAGCAACTTTCGTAATAATTCCTCTTTCAAGAAAAAATTCTTCAATAGGATAATGATCAAACATTAAATTTAATCCTCCAAAAATTAACACTTTTGGAGTTTCTTCCACTTTTGCTCTAAGAGGTATTTTCGCAACTTCTTTTGCCCATTTAATTAAACCGGTATTTAGTGTTTTCTTACCTTCTTTTACATTATCTATAAATTCACTTGTTAAAACTTCGAATCTCTCCAATGCATTAACTTTTTCTTTAGCAACACAACGTAAAGCATTTTTTACTTCGATGAGATATTGTCCTATAACAAAATTAATGTTCTCCCAGGCTAGTAAATCAAGATTCAGCCCTAAATAGTTGTTTGTATATTTTGGGAAAGCACAGAATATTGCATTCTTCAAATTTAGCCTCTTTGCAAATGTCTCCCAAAGAACTGGCCATGCCCCATTCTGGCATGGTCCGTGATTATCAATTGGAGTTCGGTATATGGTGATTTCATTTTCATCTCTAAATTCATCAATATCTTTTAAAACTGCACCCGCTATAGCTACACTTGCAAGACATTCTCTTCCAGAACAAATTTTTTTAGCATGTTGTAAAATAGATAAATCAGTCTCTTTACTGATTCTAATTTTACGATTATATTTTTCAAATAAATTTATAACAAGTCTTCTTCCATATGGATTACGAGGTTCTGGGTCAACATATACTATTCTGGGATCGTCAAATTCAATTTTCTGGTTATCACTATCAATAATGTATTGAGAGTTTTCTGAAAATCGAGCTTGGGTGATACGACTTATTCTCTCTGTTTTCAGATTTTTAGATTGATCTATTACGGTCATTTTTTAGGTAGTTATAGTTTGATTTAAAATATTTTTCGTATTTTTATCCATTTTTCTATGGCGCTCTTCAATAATATCCAGAAAAGCGCCTACTCTCGTCTCAAAACCTGCGTGGGCGGTATGAGAATCAATTTCTAGATAGCAAAACGTATGACCTTCAAGCTGTTGCCGAAAATAATGATACATTGTGCCATCAGGGCCACAAGAAAAGCAAGATACAAAACAAATATATAAATTAGGGTACTTTTTTACATATTCAACGGCGTTATTGATTTCTTGAGTAAAGCTCCATACATTTCTTGAATGATTTGTTTCGTTATTTAGATGGGGTAGCAAATCAGAAGGAATAGCATTATATCCTCTGCTAACAATCTTACGAGGGAGTGCAATATTAACATCTGAAGGGTAAACAACATAGGGTCTGCCAGCTATAATTACTGACGGCTCTTGCAATATTTCCTTTAACTTTTTTTTTCCAAATTCGTAATATATTTTTTTGACCATTTTATAATGAGACAAGGCTACAAACCCAGCGTTTACACCTATTTTATTATCCAAGCCTAATATACTAGCAATCCTCCCAAATTCTTTTAATGTTGTTTCAATGTGTTCTTCTGAAATTCCGATATGAGGTGATAATATCTTTTCACTAACATCTTCAAAAGCTGCTCGGATGATGTCTGGAATTGTTGTAGTTGAAGGGCAGGTATAACCATGAATATAACCATCTGGAATTTCCATTTCAATTACATGAGGTAAGAAAATATAATCAACATTACGAATAATAAGATCATTTATTGCTCCATGAACTAATTCGCAGGGATAACAAATAGGTGCTTTTGTTTTAGTATTGCCGTTTTTTGAAGGTTTTGATAAAATTACATTATAGCCAAGTTCATTAATAAATTTAGTGTATAAAGGAAAGAGATTATGAGAAGTTAAAGCCATTGGTATGCCTATCGTACCTCGCGGATTCTTTAAAGGGTGAGCCCCAAATTCATCAATTATCATTTTATTCCTAAATTCTACAAGATCTTGACCTTCTTTTACTTTAGTACCTTTTTGGCGTAATAATTTATACTTAGAGCATAAACCACCAAATGGATAGACTTTACCTCTTATTACAATTTTTTGAATTTCACAATTATTTTCACAGGCTTTACATCTAAAAGTATCTTTAATTTGTATTTCCCCTTTTGTAAGATCCTGTAGTTGATATTTTTGTTCCGAGATAATTTTATTTTGTAAAAGATCTCTAATCATAAGAGCTGTTCCTACTGCCCCCATAAGTTCAGGATGTGCTGGTACGACAACATTCCGTTGTGAACGTGCCGTTATAGCTAACGCAACCGATTTATTAAGAGCCACGCCCCCAAGAAAAAGAAGATTTTCGCCTATTTGACGAGATCCTACAATACGAGAAATGTAATTGTCTGCAATTGAATATACTAAGCCAGCAATAACATCTTCGGGATTCGCTCCTTGTTGAAGAGCATTTCTTAAGTCTGTATTAATAAAGGCGGCACACCTTTCACCAAACGCTATTGGGTGAGTACTTTTTATTGCTATTTCACTAATTTCCTCGACTGCTATACCCATATCAACTGATGCTGATTCTTCAAGAAAACTTCCAGTTCCTGCTGAACAACCCTCATTCATAGCATAATCAATTGGAACGCCTTTTAAAAATGAAATAAATTTTGAATCCTGACCTCCAATTTCAAATACTGTATCTACATTCGGGAGTTCTTCTGTTGCAGCTCTAGCGTGCGCTAATATCTCATTAAAGCTTCGACAATTATCTAAATAAACTGATACCATTTCTCTAGCAGAACCTGTCACCCCGCATTGAACTAATTTTATTGAGTTATTTCCTACTTTCTTTATAAGTTTATTTAGACAATGTTTAGTAGCCAATATAGGATTACCCAATGTTCTTAGATACACACTTGCTCCTATTGAATCATCAGAAATATTAAATAATACAGCTTTAGTAGTAGTAGAACCTGCATCTATACCAAGTACATATTTTTCACCAGGTATTATTTTTAATTTAGTTTCACTGTTAACGCGATAATCTAAAAGAGATTCTGTATATTGAAGAGGCTGATGAAAGTCAAATTCAATTTTCGATGATTTAAGAGATTTACTGGGTAGTGAAAGGGATTCGTCTAAATCAGATGCGAATAAAGAGGCGCCAAATACTTCAAGGTAAGGACTCTCGGGCAATACTTTAATCTCCGAATTACTTAAAAAACTGCGCAAATGTTCAATAAAAATTTTGTTTAATGCGACACCACCTGATATTACAATTAACCTTGTAGGCCATTGTGCAGCTTCTATCATTTCACTAACCTTTCGAGCTAAGTCGAAAATTAGAGTTTTTATAATATCTTCCGGTGTACACTCACCTTTATTGAGTTTATGAGTTGCGTCGGATTTACAATGAACTGAACATCTAGTTGCTAGTTGAGTGAAATTACCATTTGAACTAGCCCTAATCCCTTCCTCAATAGTTAATCCCATTCTTTGTAGTTGTTGAACAATAAATTCACCTGTTCCTGCAGCACATTTCGAAGTTGAAATGATGTTTTTGATTATTCCATTTTTCATTGGATACACACTAAAAGTTTCTCCCCCAAGCGATAGTAGAATATCAGGTTTTATATTATAGAATGACAAAGCTTTTTCTAAGCATTCAACCTCTGGAATGTAAGGTAAATTAAGAAAACCATTAGTAGCTTGACCAGTTATAACAATTTTTGACGATTTATCAGTACTATAACGTTTAAATATGTCTAATATCTTTTTTCTTGGGTGACCCTCGTGACGTACAACCTCGCTCACTATCTCTCCATGATTAGTTCTACGAACCCATTTTACAGAAACTGAACCTATTTCTAATCCTTCAAAATATTGAAGTTCCCGCTTATTTATTCCAGAAAGGCTCTTATTTAACATTTTTATTGTTTTACTTAGATATGGATCGATTTAATTAAATAAGAAAATAAAATTATAGATAGATATTTAAATATTCTACCACAAAAAATACGATTACTGATATTATTCGATTAAGCTAATTAGAAATTTTATAATATTCTTTTATTTAAACAAAAAAATATTTCTTTACCGTTAACCATTTTAAAATAATATTGATTATTAAAAAAAATATTTAGTTTTAATAAAAAAGTGTATAGTTCTCTTTAGCTTGCTATAACAAGAGAAAAATGATTGAACGAACGTTCATTCATAAAGTTTTGATAGTAGATGTTTTTTTTGAATCAATAGCTAATTTTTTTTTCTTACGACGTACCATTTCAACAAAACTCTCTACTCTAGTTAAAATAAGTGTGAAATAGAAATCATCTGGGCAATGGATGGACATTCATAATTTAATGCCTCAGTAACAATGTAATGTTCTAAATAACTCATTCCGGATCCGCCATATTCCTTGGGAATATTTGAATACATTAATCCTGACTCATGTGCTTTTTTTAGAATTTCTTCAGGATAAGTGCCTTCCTTATCATATTCAATTGCTAATGGTTTAATTTCATTGGTTGCGAAATCCCTCGCCTTCTGAAGTAAATTCTTTTGCTCCTCACTTAAACTAAAATCAAGCATCCTATAAATCTCACTCTTTAAATTTTATTTTCGTTTGAATGTTCAATTAAATATTTAATTTAGATTATCAATAATCGTATTACTTTTTTTTTAAGTTTATTTATTGTCTTAACCTAGATTTAGAAAATCTTGAACGCCGGTCACGAATTGCCCATATTTGGAAAAGAAACTTTCATAACAAAATAGCCTCTCAAAGGTTAAAAAGAGATCCGATACCAAAAAACGAATTTCTTGTAAAAAACTCGAGTCCATTCTTAACGGCGAATCCTA
>JAEOTH010000090.1 GCA_016839915.1 Promethearchaeota archaeon | reverse complement strand
CCGCTGTAAGAGCTTTGGCAGATCTACTTCCTGAAATAGATATTATTAAAGATTGTCCATTTAATTGTAACCCACACGATCTAAAAGAATCATGTCATGAATGTCAACATAAAATAATCGACAGAAAGTTGAACAATAATGATATAGAATTTCGCAAAATGCGTGTTATTAATTTACCTATAAATGCTACTGAAGATAGAGTAGTAGGGACGATTAACATTAAAAAGGCATTAGAACAGGGATTGAAAGCTTTAGAACCAGGGATATTGGCAGAAGCAAATAGAAATATTCTCTATATAGATGAAGTGAACCTACTTGCTGATAATGTAGCAGATGTATTATTGGATAGTGCAGCAATGGGAATTAATATTATTGAACGAGAAGGTATTAGTATTCATCACCCTTCTAATTTTATCTTGGTGGGAACGATGAATCCTGAGGAAGGAAATTTGAGACCTCAGCTTTTGGATCGATTTGGATTAAGTGTAGAGGCAAAACCTATTTTAGATATCAATGAACGAGTTAAAATTATAAAATACGTTGAAGATTATCATATCGATCCTCATAAATTTCACGATAAGTTTGAAACTGAACAAAAATTATTAAGAGAGAAGATTGTTAAGGCTCGTGAAATTCTTAATAAAGTTAAAATTTCAGATGAACAACTAGAAAACATTGCAAAATTATCTATTAAACTGGAAATTGATAGTCACCGCGCAGATATTGCTATAAATATAACAGCAAAAACTATTGCTGCTTTTCATGGAAGAACAAACGTTTTAGATGAAGATATAAAAATAGCAGCAAGATTGGCATTAGCACATCGTTTAAGAAAACTTCCATTTGAAGAACAAAAAATAGATGAAGATGATATCGAAAAGATGTTTGAAGAACAAGATAAGGAAGAAGCACAGAAATTGAATATAAATAATTCAGAACATCGAAATAATAAAGAAATTATAAATCTAAAAGAGGAAATTTTCGGCATAGATACTAAGATATCTACAGATGGAATATTAGAAAAAAAAAGAATTGTAAAAGATATGAACACTTCTGGTCAAAGAATACTACACCCTACTCGTGATAAGAAGGGGAAATATATTGGTGGTCAAAAACCCAAAGATTTTAATTTTAGATCATCTTCGGATATTGCTGTTCTTGAAACTATTAACAACGCCGCTTTAGAACCTGAAAATAGAAATGCTTTTAAAAATGGAGCAAAATTAGAGATTAAAAATGAACATATTCATATTAAGAAAAGAATTGGAAAATCAAGCCATCTATTTGTTTTCTGTGTTGACACTTCGGGATCGATGGGAGCAAATGACAGAATGATAGCCGTTAAAGGAGTAATATTTTCTATCCTTCAATCTAATTATGTATATCGCGATAAAGTCTCATTAGTTGTTTTTCGTGGAGAAGATGCAGAAGTTATTTTACCTCCCACTCGAAGTATTGATTTAGCATATAAATTGTTAAAGGAAATACCTACAGGAGGTACAACACCACTAATTAAAGGTTTAGTAAAAGCATTAGATATTGCTCTTGAAGAGAAAAGAAAGAAAACAGGATATATACCCTTGATCATTCTCATTTCTGATGCTAGAGGAAATGTATTTTATAAGGATGCTATAGACGATTTATTAAAAACTGGTAAAGAAATTTCTAAAAATCTGATTGATATGATTATTATTGATACAGAAGGCTCGGATGTCAAATTAGAAATCAATAAAAAATTATCTGAATCAACAAATGCGAAATACTATCATATTGATACCATGAATAAAGAAAAGGTGAATAAAATTCTGGGAATGGAAGGATTATTTGAAAATATCTAATAGTGAATATTGACTATGAATCAAAATATAGATTACACGAGAGATACACCTAAAATAACATTAATTACAGCTTCTGTTTTTTTGAAATGGTTAACTGAAGGGATTCAAGAGATCTATAATCAATTTGGAAAGGTATTCGATTTTAAAATCTATTTTCTTAATGATTTGGACTCAGGAAAAATATCAAAAGAGGAAGTTAAAGAAGCTATTTATCAATCTAAAGTTATGCTAATTGATATCCGAGGAAACTCTCCAACAGTTGAACTTTTGGTAAAATCTTATGAAGAAATGGAAAAAAATCAACCAGAATTATTTGATACCAAAGAAATAATCGCATTAGTGGGAGGGAATAGTGAAATAAGAGGTTTAACAAAAATGGGGGCCTTTCAAGCCCGAAAAATACCTTCTCCTCAAAATAGGGAGTATAGTATCGATGAAATACCAGATTTAACGAAAGCAGTAAGATTTGGACAAAGAATGACTGAGTTTTTGAAATTTTTAGGAAAAATGTTCCCTTTTAAAGTACTCAGACATGCGCGCTATTGGGTCATAATGATGGATTACTGGGTACATGGATTAGGAGGTATCGCTGAGAATCATAAATACATGCTCCTGTTTCTTTTAAAGCACTATTTAGGATATAAGAATATTAAGGTTCCCAAACCAAAAAAGATTCCCTCTTTTGGCATTTATGATCCTCAATTGAATGAATATTTTAATAATACTGAAGATTATTTTAGAAAAAAGCCAATAGACCATAATAAACAAACTATAGGAATATTTTTTTATGGAGGATTATACTTTGAACAATCTTTACCTATAGTAAAAGAATTTATGAAAAATTTCTCAGAATTTAATATTCTTCCTGTTTTTTCTGATGTTTTAACAAATGTAGAAGCTTATCAAAAATTATTTTTTAAAGGTGGAGTAAAATTAATAAGCGCTGTTATTAATCTTCAATATTTTCAGTTAAATGGGGGTCCTTTTGGTGGAGATACCTATATAACAAGGGATTTATTTAAAAAATTAGATATCCCACAATTTAATCCAATTATACAATATGATATGCCTTTTGAGGAATATACTAAATCAAATGAAGGAATTAACCCCATTAACCAAGTGATTGCAATTGTAATGCCCGAATTAGATGGAAGAATAGAAATGATTACTGTTGGCAGTCTTAAAAATTTAGGATATTCTGATGATTTAAAATCCAATATTTTAGAAGTACAACCAATAATTGAAAATGTTAAATTCTATGCTCAAAGGGTTAAAAAATGGTTATATTTGAGAATAAAAGAAAATTCCGAGAAAAAACTAGCAATTATTATTTATAACTATCCTCCTGGGGAAGATAAAATAGGTAATGCTGCATATTTAGATGTGTCTGAGTCAATTAAGAATTTAATAGAAAAATTGATTAAAGAAGGATACAATACAGAAAAAATTCCTGAAAACAAGAATTTAATGGATTTATTTATTGATTTTGGTGCTGTAAATACACCAAAATATATGAATATCCAAAAATATAAAGGACATAAAGTCTCTGTACAAACCTATATTAAATTTTTTAAAAATCTTCCTTCACATCTCCAAGATGAAATTATT
>JAEOTH010000089.1 GCA_016839915.1 Promethearchaeota archaeon | reverse complement strand
GACACAACTACGTGCCCGTTTCCTTTTGGGTATATTACAATACATGAAAAAACCGGGAAAGCTCATGGAAATGTTTACAAGACTTTTAATGCGCGGTGATTGGGAAAGTGTTAGCTCTTTTAGCTATGGAGCGTTGTTACTCTCTAGTATGCATTTTCAGGATGCTTATAACATGGATCTGGAAAGAGTTAAGAGATGTATTGTGCATTTTGGTATCGCTATGCCTGATGGAAGCGTAAAAGAAGTTAGTTTTTGTACAATGAACACAATCCACAGACCAATTATTGAAAAGCAAATTGCCAAACAAATTACAGCAAAAGTAAGGGACGAATTTGACACCTCTACGGGAGAATCAGTGGAAGAAATTGGACAAGAAGTAGCTCAAAATGGTGGAATTAAGAAAGAAGAGGGAGTCTAAATGTCAGAAGAATATGTGGAAGATAAAGATGGGATGAAAATCCGTAAATTGGCAGAGTTGAAAACTACTACAACTAAGGATTATGAAGAAGCTATGCTTAGACGTGTCGAGGAGTTTAAGCATGTCAAAGGACAAGACTCGCAATTCAATGATTTCCTTCAAAACACATTCTTTAAAGCATTTAGTACTGCTTTAGATTTAAAACTCCAAGTTGATAAAGTTCTTGGAGAAGAGAACATAAAGAAACTTCATAAAGCAATTGATGATATCCTTTTATTAGGACTCTAATTTTATTTTACTTTCTAATTTTTAATATTTTATTTTAAAATTCCTAATTTTATTATGACGAACTTAGAGTAAACTTAAAATATAAATTAAATTTAGTTATATTTTTTCATAACGTATTTTTAAAATCATGGTTTAGATATACTATGGTTTATAACTGGCTCACCTTACCAGTAACAATTTTTTATATATGTAATGGATTTGCTCACCTATATTATGCTTTAAAAATGAAAAAAAAGTACCCGAATCATAATTTTACAAATTCATTTTTGATATTTATACTATGGATTGCAGCTGGTATTGTATATCCATTATTTTTTATAAGAGACACGAATCAAGTAAGATGGTTTGAAGGATTAGCTCTTCAAATTATATGTATATACGCCCCATTGTTAGTTTTTTTTATTTTATATTATCAATATCAATTTATCCTAAAGAAAAAACCACATCTAAGAGATGAGAGAACTATAGAAAAATTTACAGATCATTTTACTTTAATGGATGTAAAGAATCTCAATGATCGAAAAATAGCTTTGAAAACTGATTTTCATAGAAAAGCATTCCATTTATTGCCTGCTGTAATCATTATTCTTTTGTGGGTTTTTGCTGTGCATATTTGGGATGAATTATGGGATGCTGATCAATTTTGGGGAATTTCAGGGACAGAATATGGTATATTTTTGATATTAACGGTTGGTTATACTGGAATAATCATATTTGCTGCTTTAGATTATATTCGTTTATCACACATTTTTAACAAAAGTAGTATTTATCACTTACTTCCTACTTGTATTTCCAATACATTAGGGAAGACTTTAAAGAAAAATGAGATTTATGAATTTACTAGACCTGTTGCTTTAGTTTTATCCTTAATACCTACTCTTTTTCTTTCCTTTGGGGTATTTACAGCTGCTGCGTTAATTGCGACATTAGGTGATGGTGCAGCATCAATTTGTGGATTAAGATTTGGTAAGATTCATATTCCAAAATCTTCGAATAAAACATTAATTGGATATATATCTGGATTTATAGTGTCGTTTGGAATCAGTATATTAGTATTATGGGTATTTGAACAAATATTGATCATTTCTCAAATTATCATTACTGGTTTTTTTGGGGCTTTAACTTTTTTAATTATTGATATTCTAAACCTTAAAATTGATGATAATATTTTAAATCCAATTTTGTGCGCTTATATAATGACATTAGTAATTATTATAATGCAAATATGATCTCTAATGAATTATATTCAAATTAGAAACCCTGAAGTAGTCGAAAGAAGGGTGATAACCCAAATCTTTTGGTATTTCAAATACTTTCTCAATATTATCAATATGATTTATATTCAGATGACTTATAATAATATGATCGTCTCCGTTATCACCATTATCATCCTCGAAATTAGTAAATGTGCTACTTTCTTGTATTGTGAACATAATTGTAAATATTGAAACAACAGTAAACCCTATAAGTATAAGTAAAAGTACTTTTTTCATATTATCAACCCCAAAATATTATTAATAATTCAGTATTTATCAGGAAAATATGTATTCCAAGAATGATGGATAAGGAAAGCATTATATAATGTAATTTTATGAATTTCTTGAACCCAAACCTTTTCATTTTGTTTAAATCTCTAAAATAAAAAGCGCTCCCTGACACAGAAACCATTATGATTCCAAATAGTACGCCTGTCCATATCTTGATTAAAAATAGGGGGTAGGGGATATGATTATATTCTCCATCAAATATTAGATCACTCCATGGTTCAGAGCCTAGAAGAGTCCCAATATGAACTAGAAAAACCACAATCATTATAGTAGCGTTCAAACAGTGTAGATCTCGTGCGCTTTTATAAGATTTTAAAACTTTAGCAAGTTTTTTTGTTTTAATACCAAATAAGGTGCTTATTATGAACCAAATGAAGGTAGTAAATCCGAAGCTTCTACCCACAACCCAAAGTATTCCATTATCTTCTTCTAAATGGTGTAAACAACTTCCAGTTTGGTTTGCTTTCACTAACATCAATGGTATTAATATTGAAATTACTAAAATAACAATGTCTAAAACAATAAAATAAGTAAGGCTTTTGGCTTGTTTTACTGGTTTTTCCATGTTCTTCTATTTTTCACATATTAAAAAAAGTTTTTGAAAAAAATTTAAAAAAAAGCATCCATCTTTTTAATTCCCTTTATCTCTTCATATGTAATACCTAGGGCATCTAAGACTTGTTCCAAGGCAGATATCAGAAGTTCCTTATATTTTTTTGGATCAATATCTTGAAGTTTAGCTAATTCAAGCGCTTTAGCGCCAACATTTCCTTTACTTTTGATAAAACTTATTGTTTCGCCTTTTTGGAATTCTTTTCCAGTTACTTTTTGTAATTCTAATGCAGCTCTAACATGTTGTGGAACTACTTTTGTGTAGTTCTTAAGATCCTTTTGCAATCCAATATTTATTGCGTAATCTTCTAAAGTGAAAACATCTGGTTTTCCTATTTTTTTAAGATTACTCCTCACAATTTCAATAATTTTATCTTTAGCCTTTAAAAATTCATCATTGTTAGTAATATTTTTGAGGAGATCAATCATTTCACTAAAAACTTTCTTGATGAAATCAGGAGTATTTTTCTTTTTAGCCACTAAGCCTTTTATATCTGTATATTTAGTATCTTTATAAATGCCGACATAATTCTTTTTTCTCTCAGAGAGAGCTAAAAACTGATATGTTTTTTCCTCTTCAAGATCAAGATCAAGTTCTTTTTTGCTCCAATCAGATATTTCTTTCATTTGGTTTTTAGTAGGGTTTTTAAGAAAGACAGAATCAGTATCACCGTACAAAACTTCTACTCCTAATTCTTCTGCTTTATTTATAGTTTGTTTAATTGAATATTGCCCTATTCCCGTAGTGCTCTCTGCTACTGGTAGACAAAACAGTGGAAAATTCTGAGAGCCAAAAACACCATAAGAACCATTAATAAACACTTTTAACGCTTGTTGAATTGTTAAATTGTAACTTCGTTGTTTTTCAGTCAAATTTTTATCACTTGATTTTGGTTTAAAGTATTTAACCCTAATATCTCTGAAAAAGCCTACAACATATGCAAATATTCCCATTTTCTGAGTGCATATATGGTATGGTGTTCCTTTAACAAGATTATCTTCATCATCCTTATGAGGACATAGAACTGTCTCATATGATAAATTATATTCTTTTATAATAGAAGGATATAGACTGGCAAAATCCATAACTACAACATCAAAATGAATTCCTGGAACTGGTTGTACTACATAAGCACCTAAAAATTTCCCATCATCAAATTTAGAGGAGAGGATCCCCCCTGGTTTTTTTTCCTTTATTTCTGATCGGTGAGGGATAAGTGCGTTTTTTCTACGATGTTCAAAATAAAAGATATTTTGAATCCAAGTTGAGATTTGTCTACGAATCATATCATGTATAGGCATTTTAGTTATTCTACATAAAAGAATTATTAGATTCCAAACCAAGGAATTATTAAATCTCGTTAAATCTAATGTTAAGATAGAATCTTTAAGATTATACCAAGAAAGAACATCGTATTCCATTTCATGAATTATCTCATCATGTTGAAGTTTTTCTTCTCCTAATAAAGCAGCACTAATAGCATTAAGAGATGCACTCTCATAAGCACCACCAAAAGCATAACCGGAAATACTTCTATTGAAAAATAAATTAAATATATCTATATGTATTCCTTTTCTTAAATCACATTCAGCTTTAGATAAAATTCCAAAACCTCGTTTTACATGAATAGGATTTAAATCTTTATCAATTTTTAATTTTTCTGCTCTATGGAATAAATAATTCAAATCAAAATTATCACCATTAAAAGTAATAACTACGGGATATTCCCAGATAAGTCGAAAAGTTTCTGTTAGTAACTCTTTTTCAGATTTGAAGAAAACAATTTTTGCATCAGAAGGAAAATCCTTATGTAATTTCTCAAATGTATATCCTTCTCGCTCAAGTATATAGACTAATTTTAAGCCATCTGTGGCTACAAATGAGATACTAATAACTTCTTGTTTTGCTAAACGTGGATCAGGGATTTTAAAATCTCTTTCACCAACCATTACCTCAATATCCATAGCCATTCGTTTAATATCAGGGATTGGAGTAATGAAAATATCTAAAAATTCCTCAGTAAATTCTTGTATTTCTGGAGATTCATTCTTGAATAACTCTCGAAGCTCATTAGCCATTTTTTTCGAATTTTCATCTGTTTTCTCGAAATTTAATTTTATGAGCTTACCATTTTCAACTTTGTAAATAAGTCCCGGGATTAATTGTCTATCAAATATGTAATTCAAGTGGTACCGAATATCTGCTTCCCAAGCTTTTATCTCATTATTACCTAATATATTACGTATATTTAATCCAGAACCCCCAATATTCATTGGAGTTCTACCATAAATCTTGGTTATGTCAATCTCTTGATCATTTAATAAATCAAAGCGTCTAATTTCTTCAAAACGTTTAAATCCTTCATAATCAGTCAGTTTTTTCTGATGTTCCGGAGACTCAGTATAATAAAGTTTTTCTAACTCTGAAATAGGTTCTTTACTTAGACAATAAGGCTCATGATTAGTCGTATCGATCCAAATCTTTATCTCGTCAGTATCTAAATCATAAAATTTGCAATATGCTTTATTTTGACCACCATCATAATCAACATCAAGTAGAAAACCTCGTTCCATATCTTCAATGATTTCGCCATTTTCAATAAGATATCGAATATATTTAGATGAAACACTTTCTCTTAACAACTTGGTCAATTTAATATTCCTAGACTTTAAACCAAAAGGTTCCTCCTTCCCGGTAAAGGAAAATTTTACAGGTATCTCTTTTTTAATTTTCTCCTCTTTAATGGCCGCCTTTTTGACTGTCTTTTCTTCTTTAATTTTTTCAGTTTTTGTATAATCTTTAGTTTCTACAAGCTTCTCTTCTTTCTCTTTTTTTTCGTGAACAAAAGAGAAAATTGATTTCTGTTCTTTATCATCTGACTTTTTCTTTTTTGGACTTGGCAATTTTCAAACCAATTAAAATATAATTTTAATGTCTAATATAAATTATTATTATAATATTTATTATAATAACCTCTCTTTAATAACTCTAAAGTCAAGAAATTTTCCAATAAAAGCACAAATATTCACAGTATCCTTATATTTTCAAACAGGCAAATTTTAATTTTATTGTTACAAGTTAATTACTAAATAAAGGTGTAAAATATGACGAAAGTTGCTGTTATATCAACTAAAGATCGTGTTTATGGTGTAAACAAATCATTAGAGTTATTAGGAATCAATCCTGTCAAAGATAAAAATGTAATTTTCAAACCTAATTTTAATACTGCGGATCCCTTTCCTGCTTCAAGCTCAATGGAAACAGTAAAGCATTTTATAATAAAGTTAAAAGAAATGGGTGCAAAAACTATCATAGTTGCAGAACGAAGTGGTCCAGCTAAAACCGCAGAAACCTTTAAAAAAAAAGGATTATTTGAATTAGCAAAAGAATTAGATTTTAAGATTGTTGATTTGACTGACATCCCAGATGAAGAATATGTCATTAAAAATCCAGAAGGTTGTCATTGGAAAGGTGGATTTCAATTTGCCAAAATTTATGATGAAGCAGAGTGTATCATCGAAACATGTTGTTTAAAGACTCATATGTATGGGGGTCATTTTACTCTATCACTAAAGAACGCAGTGGGATTAGTACATAAAAAAAACATGAGTGAGTTGCATTCTTCAAAGTATCAGAGAAAAATGATCGCGGAGATAAATGCTGTCTATAAACCTGACTTAGTTATCATGGATGGACTTGTTGCTTTTGTAGATGGTGGACCAATGGAAGGTACCCGAAAAGAAGCAAATGTCTTTGTTGCAGGTACAGATAAAATCGCTATTGATGCTGTTGGAGTTGCGATTTTACGAATTCTAGGAACAACCCTCGAAGTCTCTAAAGGCTCTATTTTTGATCAGGACCAAATTAAAAGAGCAGTAAAACTCGGAGTTGGAATTACATCACCAAATGAAGTTGAATTTATCTGTGACTCTAAAGATGCTGAAAAACTTGTAGAACAGATTAAAGAAAAATTGGCAGAATAAGTTTAATTGCCCATATTTAATTTATTTTCTCTTTCTTGAACTTGCGTTTCAACCTTAGAGCCTCAAAAGCTAAATGTAAAGCAAGTTTTGGAAGGAAAAAATTTAGCCCTTTTTACGCTAAATAATAGGCACATGTTGAACCTCCCGGTCCGGCACCAACTATACATACGTCATGGATTTTTTTTTCTCACATTGTTACCATTACATCAAAAATATCTCACTTATACTTTAAGGTTTAAGATCACAAATCAAGAAATAGAATAAAAAAGGCTTTTTATCAAACTTGTTAATTATACTAATAGAAAATATTAAAACTATCTGTTATTATTAATTATATTCTTTAATTCTTTTAAAAGAAGCTGTTTTTCAGCTATATACCAATCAAGTTGACTTCTTGACGGATTTTCATGATAAATAATTTCTGCGACGTCTCTAATTTCATCTTCAGAGGGTTTAAGTAATTGGCCATCTACATTTTCTCTTATCAATAATACCAAATTATCGGTTTCTAAGGGTTTAATATCATAACCATTTTTAATATTTTTGTTGATCACCACGCAAAGCTCTGCTAGGCGCCATATTGACTTCTCCAGCGGATCTCCTTCCTTGTATATCTTAAAAGCCAATTTAGTAACTTCTTCTTTTGTAAACATAGATAATATATCCAATCAATAATATAGTAATTGTTTAACAAAAAGTAAGTTAAACTTATAATAATTTCCATTGATTTTTTAAGGCGTCTAAAACCACAAAATTAAAAATTTATAGAATTTTAGAAATATTATTGAGAAAAAAAAAAATTAAACAAGCCTCCGTAGCTTAGCGGTATAGCATTCGACTTGTAATCGGAAGGTCGGGGGTTCAAATCCCCCCGGGGGCTTTATGATGATTGACTTTTTACAAATTTATTTTCTCTCTTAAGTTTTGGGAGCTAGTTTGAGGGAATTCAACTTTAATATAACCATATATTTGTTTTCATCTCTTATTTAAAAGAGATATTTTAAATTATTATTATTTATATTTCTTCTTAATTTTCTTATATCGTTATAAAATGATGTAATTCAATAAATTCATTTATTAGTATCGAAGAATTTCTGAATTTAAATTGATTAAGTAGTGGTGAATTTTAATAAATAAAGTCAATAGAATAATTGTGTGCATTATCGACGATGTTAAATCTGAAGATTTCTTTAATTTCATAAGAAGAGGATTACTTCCTAATCTCAAGAAGTTGATGGGAAACGGAATTTATTCTGAAAATTGTATAACTGATTTTCCTCCTATTACATACCCTACTCAAGTATCTCTACTTACAGGAACTTATACAGGAAATTATAAAAAAGAATTAAGCCATGGTGTACCTTTATTGAATTGGATGGATCGTGATGTAACACCACCAATATTAAGAGAATATGCATCTAAAAACCTACAAATTTATAATATCAATGAAGATATGGGTAATAATTGTAGGACGATTCTTGAAATGGCTGGAGATGGAAATACAGCCAGTATAGCTCAGTTTATTAATAGAGGAGCCGATTATATTTTTCCAGAGAGAAAAACACAACTTGCTATGTTTTACTTATTTTTAAAATATTTTCCCAGTGTTAGAAAGAGGATGGTTCGATCTAATTCTGTTATTGTTCAAAAGTTAATTAAGGTTTTTGAAAGACCTAAGAAATTTTTTGATGATTCAGATCCCCCTATTGCTTCATTATTATGGTTTATGTCATCAGATCTTTTAATGCATAAATTTGGCTTTGACTCACATATATATAAATTAAATTTACTTCACATTGATAAAGTTATTGGGGTGTTAATTGATAATTTAGAGAGATTGGGTTATTTAAATGACACTGCTATTGCAATCACTTCAGATCATGGAAATTATAAAGCGGAAAAGGTTGGAAATATAGCTCCCTTTTTAAGACAAAAATGTTTAGTAAATTATCACCCCCTTAAAAAGATAAGAGGAAATGTGGATCTTGCTTATTATGCCAGTGTAGGATTTTTCTACTTTAAAGGTTCTAATACTAACAATTTTAAAAATAGTTGGTGTCATCCTACCATCAAAGAACTTGAGCGATATGGTCCCAATCGAGTAAATTTGTTAAAAGATTTATTCAAAATAGATGGTAGCCGATTAATGTTTTATAAAGATGATAATAACACCCACAATAAAGGGATAATCCATCTTAAAAGGAAAATTGAAGATACAGGAAAAATAATAACGGGAAGAATTGAGTATGAAGGAACAGGTATGGATTATAAGACACGCTATATTTTAGATAATGACGATGTCGATATATTCGGTTTTATTAATGATAATTTAGCAAATAAAATATTAGATAATAAATTCCACTCGATTCAAGAATGGTTAGAAGCTACATACCATCTGGATTATCCACTGCATCCCGATTTGATACCACGCCACTTTAAAAATCCGAGAAGTGCTGATGTTATCCTGAGTAACAATGAATCTATAAAATTTGGCATACATCATGGAAAGCAAAAAAGCAAAAATCTTTATGATCATGATCTTGGCTTGCGAAAATGCATGGCTGTTCCATTAATTATTGGGGGCTCTTTAGAAATTCCTAAAAAGCAAATCAAAGTCTGTAAAATCACTGATATAGTTCCAACTTTATTAAAGCTTATAGGAAAAAGACCGCATAAAAGTGTAATTGGTGAAAGTTTATTATAATAAACGATTTCAAGCTATTTGACTCTATATAGGATATATAGTATATATAGTATAACTATTCAAATTACTTCTAACTATTTAATCTTAAATATAAGTTTGATTTAAATCCTGCATTGATATTTAGAGATTAATAAATCAACAATAAAATAAAACAATATATAGAAATTTAATAGAAAATATATTAAAGCATATAGAAGATAAAATGGAATTTTAAAGAAAATGAAAAAGGTTGAGGATACGGAATTAAAAAAGCTAAGTATTGATGAATTAACTCAGTTATTTATGGATAACATTAATGAACAAAATCTAAAGTTAATAGAAGGGATTGAATTTCTTGTTCAAGAGGATTTTGATAAATTTAATACTAATATGAATTATGTTATAGATACTAATACTGAGGTTCAGATTAAAAAAAAGTTTGAATCTAAAATATTCAAATCAAAATTAATGTTCTCTAAAGCTGATCGATTGAAGTTATTCACTAAAATAAATGATATAAAAAATATTGGAGAATTTTTAGCAAATAAAATGCTTCTTTATAAAGCAGTTTTCCCGGATGAGCAATTTAAATCTCACATTTTAAGTATCCTTAAAATGTTAAAGATAATTTCTAACAATTTATCGAATGCAGTGAAATCAATTGGTTCTGATCTTAGCAGAGCTCACGACATATGTGAAGAAATAAAAGACGAACGAAGAAAAATGAGAAACGAGGAATGGCAATTATTAAATCGTTTATATAATTATGATATGGACTACTTATCTCGAACTTTCATATATTTGAAAGAATTAATTGAAGATATAATGATGTTGGCTGATCATATTAAAAATTTCTCTGAATATATTCAGTTTCTTGCGACCAAATACCTTATCTTTGATTAAAAAATATAAAGTCAGGAATAAATATGGCTGAAGAATTAACTATAATCTTAGTTATAGTCTTAGTAGCTATGGCTATTGGTTTAGCCTTTAGTATTGGCGCGAATGATGAAACTCTTGCTTCTATAGTTGGCGCTGGTGTTTTAAAATTTAAAATTGCACTAATATTAGGTGGAATCGCAATAGGTTCTGGTATGATACTTTTTAGCGGAGGGTTTGTCCCAGAAACAGTAGGTAAAAGCCTTTTAGGTGAAGGCTTAGAAGAACAATATACTAATTATATGCTTTTAGCAGTATTGATAAGTAGTATTATCTGGCTTGTGATAGGCAGTTTTGCTGGTATTCCTTTGAGCAGTACTCACTCATTAATTGGGAGCATTGTAGGTGTTGTTATAGTTTATGCTATCTTTCAAGGAGGGGTAGATCTTAATACTGCATTTAATTATGAAAAACTAAGAGATGTAGTGTTAAGTTGGTTTATATCTCCATTATCAGGTTTATTAATAACATACGTTCTTTTTAAAATAAGTGCTAAATTTATATTATCTCGGCTAAAGGGTTTAAATCAGATTGAAAAATCTGAGAAAACTTTTAAATGGCTCTTATTAATTGCTGTTATATTTGCAGAACTTTGGGTCGGAGCTAACTCAGGAGAAGCTTTAGGTATCCTTTTAGGTCTTAGGCAAAACAATTCTATATCCAGTAGTCAATACCTTATTTTTGCAGTTTTCTGTGGAATATTTACATTTCTAGGTATTTACTTTGCTGCCCGATATGTTATCAGAAATCTAGCATCTCATATGATCGATACACGCCCTAGTGAAGGGTTTATTATACAGATAAGTTCTGCACTTATTTTAATGATCGCCACACTATTCGCTCTTCCAATTTCACATAGCCATGTGATTGTTTTCTGTATAATTGGTATGAGCCTTGCCCAAAAAAAAGAAGTGGATTATAAAGGATTAGGTAAGATGGGACTCTATTGGGTGCTTACCTTTCCAATAGCTGGGGTTTTAGCAGGTTTTATTTATTTTGGGTTAAGTTCATTTGGATTATCATGATATATTATTAAAAATAAATGTAAAATATATATAATTATAAAGAGGTTATAATGATTGAAAACTAAAGGTGATTTGAATAGGATCTTTAATTGAATATTTGAAAAGAGAAACTGCTTTAAATGCTTTAGAACAGACTATAGAGCACGCCCAAAAAGTACAAGAATGTGTAAGGGAGTTAGACACTGGATTGCAAATGCTTCTAAAAGAAAAAAATCTTGATAAATCATATGGCATTTTTCATAATGTTGATGTTTTAGAAAGAGAAGCAGATAATTTAAGAAGAAAAATACAGCAAGATATTTCTAGAGGAGAATTAGATCCTAGTATTAGACAGAATCTTTCTCATTTAGTTAAGAGAATGGATGATGTAGCTAACTGTTGTACTGGAGTTGCTCGGCGAATCGCTACAATACCAGTTAAATTTTGGGAACAAAGTAGTGAAAAAACCATAGATTTGATTAGCCAGATTATGAAAACTACTGTAGATTGTGGTCAATTCTTAGATAAAATTGTTATGGATCTTGTTGAAGATAGGAAAAATGTTAAAGAGATAGCTACACAAATAAATGACCTTGAACATAAAGTTGATCTAATGAATATTCAATTGAGAAAAAGTCTTCAAGAAACTCACTATGACGTTAATTTTTTCACTATCTTTACCGTAGGCAATATTTTCGATATTCTTGAGGCAATTTCCGATTCAATTGAGGGTGTTGCAGATTATATTTTAGTTCTTTTGACTAGCGAGAAGGGTATCTAAATTCAAAAGGTTAAAACGTTAACGTTATCTAAGATGATAACAATTTGGAGATCTTTATCAAGCAATATTAATTTTAGCAAAGAAAGGATAAAATTTCGTCAATGGTAAAGCACATGATTTACTAAATCTAAATTATACGGTTTTATTTTGATATAGTCAATTTGATATAGTCATTTGATAATTCGATTGGGATTTAAAAGATGTAGATTAAATTTATAATTGAATTTTCTAAGAATATTCATATGGATTCATATAACAAAATCCCAGACGCTGAGATTAAATCTGCAGGAGAAATGTCAAAAAAATTTATAGAGCTAGGAATAATATCCTTCAAGGAGGCTTGCGATTATGTACATAATATTGAATATGGTTATAATACGAATTATGATGATAAATTAATCTTTTTTAAAGAGAATAAAGGTTCTTGTACATCTAAACATGCCGTAATCGCAGGTCTCGCTAAAGAACTTAATGTACCACTTTACAAGCATGTAGGTATTTATAAACTTAATGAGGAAATCTCGACGGGGACAAATGAAATTTTAAAAAAATATAACCTCCCTTATGTCCCAATAGTACATTGCTTTTTAGTGTATCAGGACTATCGATTTGATCTTACGGAAGGTAATTGCAACGGAAAAAATACCACTATCGAAGATTTCATTCATGAAGAAAAAGTAGATCCATTTATCAGCAGAAAGGAGGAGTATTTACTATATAAAAAATATTAAAAGAAAAAATCTTACCTTCAAAAGAAATGGCTGGAATTAAGGAAAGATCTTTATTAAAAGCGAGAGAAGAATCGATTATTCTTATAAAACAAAATGCAAAAAAACAAAAAAAACTAAAAATCTCTAATAGTCTCTATTAAAATCTGATCTATACATTTAATATTGAAGATTGATACAAAAATTAGTGGAAGAATAAGATAATATATAGAATATATAGATTAGAGTTTAAATATATTGTTTATTTGTTTTATATAATCAGAAAAAAAATGATTAAATCATGCCACTTCATATAGAAACAAGGAAAGTTCAAAAGACAGGGGGTTCAAGTTATATCATTTCTTTACCTAAAGTATGGATAGACAAACATGGTGTTGAAAATCACGATACATTGGGAATTCTTTCGCAACCAGATGGTAATTTATTAATAACACCTCAGATTGACACCGAAAAAATGATTAAAATAAAGGAGATTATTGTTGATGATTATAAAGATGATAACTATTTATTTCGTATCTTAATTGGAGTATATATAATGGGTTTTTCTAAAATTATAATAAAATCCAGCAGAAAATTTGAGCCTTTCATTAGAGATTGTATTACCAATTTTACTCAAATTGCTATAGGTCCTGAGATCGTGGAGGAATCTAGCAATATCATTACTATTAAGGATTTACTCAATCCTACTGAAATGCCGTTTGAAAAAACTATAAAAAGGATGTATATTCTTGTACATGATATGCATGAGGATGCAATTAGAGCCTTTGAAACCGGTGATACAGAATTAGCAAAAGAAGTTATAAAAAGAGACAATGATGTTGACAGATTACTCTGGTTAATTGGTCGTCAGTCTCATGTCGTATTGAGAGATATTATTTTATGCCAGAAAATGGGGATAACTTTAGAACAAGCAAGCCATTATCATTCAATGAGTAAATTCTTGGAACGTATTGGAGACCATGCTGTGAGAATAGCTAAGAATTTTATATTAATTGATTACAAGAAGATCGACAAAGATTTAATTAAAGACATCTTAAAAGCAAGTAAAATATCATTAGATTTATTAGATAAAAGTCTTGATGCCTGGCTTCAAAAAAGTATTATGCTCGCTAACGAAAATATAGAATCCATAAAAGATTTAATAGCGAATACTGAAAAGATTACTTTTGATACGACAATTAGTGCAGAACTATCAATTGCAATAGGGTATATTATTGAAAGTATTAGAAGAACAGGAGAATACGCCGGAGATATCTCAGAGATTATCATAAATAATTTAGTTTAACCCAATATATGAGAAAAAATTACTGTGAGAAAAAAATATTTATGCGATAGAATTTCGCGGTCTGTACTCTTACATTCTCAGTAGGGATAAATAAGGAAAAAAAAATTCAAAATTCCACTTTATTGAAAATAAAGTGTCTTTTTTTTTATGATGATGAGCCTGAGCTTCGTGAAGACATTAAATCAAACAAAGATTCGGATGTTATTACAGAATCGCATTTTGAGCAGGAGTGCAATATTAGAGGTATGGCTCCAACTCGATCTAAATATCGGTCAACAAATTTTAGACTAAATTTTGCCATTCTTTTTAGCATCTTTCCACCAAATGGGACAACCTCAGCTTGAATATCTATGAAACTCTCGTAAGCTTTTATTAGATCATTTTTAAACTTGTCATTGATAGGTGCTGGGCTTATTTCGATT
Source organism: Promethearchaeota archaeon (assembly GCA_016839915.1). GTDB lineage: Archaea > Asgardarchaeota > Lokiarchaeia > Sigyniarchaeales > SOKP01 > Loki-b32. Next base: position 18,537 of record JAEOTH010000089.1, on the reverse strand, counting down.
TTCAATTCGAGCTCTTCTTTACAATATGGGCATTTTGGCAATTTAAATCACATTTTCATTATTTTAATTATTGAATTTCTGCAATATAGTTAAACATTCTATTTAAAGGGTAGAGTAATATCATTAATAAGGTAATTAATATTCATAATTTAATATTCTGGGGGTCTATACAATAGTTTAGGAATAATTTTTTGATACAAATGACAATTGAGGGGCAAGGGAGATTAAATAAATGAATATTCAATCTCTCTAACCAAAATGTTATAAATTCAAATTAATAATCAAAATTCTTATAACTTACACTATTTAGATTATTATTGAATATATTACTCAATTTTGGTTTATGATATGAATTCGCAAGAAAGTGAAGATTATAAAGTTGTAATCATTGGAGCAGGAAATGGTGGGCTGGTTGCTGCCGCACGATTAGCATTAGCTGGGATTAAAGTATTATTGATCGAACAGCATAACTTACCTGGTGGTTTTGCTTCAAGTTTTGTAAGGGGTAGATTTGAGTTTGAGACTTCTCTGCATGAACTCGCAGATTTTGGCTCAGTTTCTAATCCTGGTGGTATTAGAGTTTTATTCAATAAGCTTGGAGTTGATGCGGAATTTTTAGAAGTTCCTGAAGCTTATAGAATAATTACGAAAGATCTTGATGTAACAATGCCATTTGGAATAGAGAATTTTCTAAATGAGATTGAAAAGCAAGTTCCTGGATGTAGAGAATCTGTAGAAAATTTTTTTAAGATTGCTCAAGAGATATCAAATGCTTTTGCGTACATTGGAAAATCTAAAGGAAATCCAGATCAAACAATTTTAATTAAAGAGCATTCTAATTTTCTCAAGACTGCATCTTATTCCACATTAGAAGTAGAAGAAGCATTAGGGATCCCTAAAAAAGCACAGGATATTCTCAATGCATATTGGGCTTACTTAGGACTTCCTATGAATAGAATTAATTTCACACTGTTTGCTGCTATGGTTAACACATATATTAAAAGGGGTGCTTATATTCCTAAATACCGCTCAACTGAGTTTACATTAGCCCTCGATAAAAGAATTAGAGAATTGGGTGGCGAAATCATGTATAATACTCGAGTTGAGAAAATTTTAGTAGAGAAAGGTAGAGTCGTTGGAGTAGAAACCTCAAATGGTGATAAAATTAATACTAATTACGTAATTTCCAATTCCTCCCAAACATTGGTATATAACAATTTAATCCATCCAAAATCTGAAGTTCCTGAAATAGCATATAAAGAAGTGAATGCTAGAATTCATGGTCTCTCTGCACTTGTGGTATATTTAGGATTGAACGCTTCCGCTGAAGAATTAGGAATAAATGAGTATAGTTACTTCATTATGGAGGATATGGACACTGCAAATCTTTATGATCAATGGAAGGAACTTAGAGTGCCAAAAGGTCAAGCTACCGTTTGTTTAAATGTTGCGATACCAGACTGCTCTCCTCCTGGGACTTCAATCATATATATTACTACTCTTTTTAAACCAGAAGTATGGAAGGATGTGAAACCTGAGGATTATGTAGATATTAAAAACAGAATTGCCGATGGGCTAATAACTGATTTTGAAAATGCGCTAGGAATTTCTATTAGAGATTATATCGAAGAAATCGAAGTAGCAACTCCTGAAACTTTCGCAAGGTATACTCGGACCTATAATGGGATAGTTTATGGCTATGAACCAGAATCTTGGGATTCATTAATACCACGATTAATGATGATGGGTGAACATAATTATATTAAGGGTTTAGAATTTGCAGGTGGTTTTGGAAGACGATGCCATGGGTATAGTAGTGCATTAAAAGACGGTGAAATTGCAGCATTACTAGTATTAAATAAACTAAAGGTAAAAGTGAGGGTTCGAAGTGACTGAAGATAAAGAAAAGTTTAGTATTACTGTAAAAAGTAATACGAAAGATTTATACAACTTTATGAAACTTGTTCCTAACAGAAAGAAAAGAATCGAAAAGGCATCTAACGAACCAATAAAATCGGATTCTATAAATGACCTTGCAAGAGCATTACATCCAGAAAGACAATATTTGATAATAAAAGAAATAAAAGATGAAACAAAATCAGCAAAAACTTTTAAACTATTACCTGATCCAGAATCTAACACTAAAAGATTAGCATATTTCAGAGCGGGTCAATATTTAAGTTTAAAAGTAACAGTAAATGGGGTAGAAGTTACACGTCCTTATTCAATCGCATCCTCACCTAATGATTCTCAAAAAGGCTTTTATGAAATAACTATACGAAAAGAAGAACACGGATTCTTAACAAACTATATATGGGATAATTGGAAGGTTGGTACGAAGGTGGTAAGTTCTGGACCTGAAGGATTCTTTTATTCTGAACCTTTACGAGATACAAAGCACATAGTAGGTATTGCGGGAGGGTCTGGAATAACACCGTTTCGTTCAATGGTCAAATCATTTATAGAGAAAAAAATCGATGCTAAACTCACAATATTGTATGGGAGCAGTGAGGAAGATGATATTATCTATTATAATGAGTTTAAACAACTCGAGAAAGAACATCCTGATAAATTAGAAATTGTCCACATATTAAGTTGTGACGAAGTATCTTTAGAGGGTTGTGAAACTGGTTTTATTACAGCAGAAATTATTGAAAAATATTGTGATGTTAAAAATAGTACATTCTTCATATGTGGTCCTCAAGTAATGTATGATTTAATAGAGAAAGAACTGACATCATTTAAACTTCCTGGTAAAAGAATTCGAAGGGAGGCATTTGGTGAAATCAAAGATATTGTAAACTATCCAGGATTCCCTAAAGAAGTCGCTGAAAAGACATTTAAAATTATAGCACATGTTGGAGATATAAAAGAAGAAATACCTGCAAAGGCAACAGAATCTGTTCTTGTTGCAATGGAGAGAGCAAACTTTGCACCACCATCGAAATGTCGATCTGGGGAATGTGGATTTTGTCGATCTCTGCTTATATCTGGTAAAGTTTATGTTAGTCCTGTTTCAGATTGGAGACGTAAGGCAGATAAAAAATTTAACTACTTCCATCCTTGTTACTCTTATCCAATATCTGATCTTGAGATAATAATTCCAAGACACTTATAAACACTTATTTTTTTTCCATTTAAGTAAAGAAATAATCAGATTTTCCCGTGATAAGTCGCCTTGCGTTAATTGACTTATGATACTTTCTCTACCAAATAATTTTTTTAATATTTTTCTTATTAACTTTTTTCCAGAAATCCCCTCTTCTTGGAATTGTTTATTATAATTATGAACCTTTATGTGTAATTTTTCGATCTCTTCCATTTTTTCTATAAGAATATCTCTCCCCTGCATTACTCCATTCCCAGCAGAGAAGATTATTAAATGATCCATACCTTCTGTTATATCATATAAGTCAGAGAGAGATTGGTATATTTGTGATATATCCTCTTGGATATCACTGTTCTTACCAAATATCATTTTGTATTTTGGTTGTACAGCATCTGCGACAAAAGCCCATTGTTCTTTTATTTCAAGTAATGCAACTAATTCTGGAGCATGTCCAAGCATTGGAAGAATTTCAAATTTATACTTCTTTGATTTTGTGATTATTGGTTTATCAATAAGCTCGGCATTAACAGGTAGTAATTTTGAACCCCATGCTATTTGACGATATTCAGGATATGTATTACCTTTTTTTAAAAGATCTATTGTTTTGTTACTTGTGTAAATCGGTATTCCGAATTCTTTGTTTAACATATGGGCTCCACCGGCATGGTCCTCATGTGCATGAGTAATAAAACATTTTTCAATCATTTGGTCATGATTTAGTGATTTCACAAATTCTCTAAAATCATTTTCCCCTCCAGGTGCTCCAGAATCAATGAGAAGTCCATCTATTAAATAACATGATGTAAAATAAGGATAAGGCATTATTTCGCTATCTGATGCCCATTGCCATTCTAATATTTCTTGATTACAATGATATGTTATACGAACAACCAAAAATCAATATCACCCATTTGAATTTTAAAATTAATAAATATTATGCTCGTCCTACTTTAATTCTTTTTAAGGGAAGAAAAACTTCTCTAAGACCTGTTCTTTTAAGATGTATAGCTTCTTCTGGGCAAAGATGAGCACAAACTCCACAACCAATACATCTATCCTCATCTACAATTGATTGATCATCGATTAAATCAAGTGCCTCCACGGGACATTTCTCAATACAAGTCCCACAACCGATACATTCATCATTCACTTTTGCGATGTATGAACTTATAGTGTGATAAGGAGTAACCCCGCGATGATACATTTGAAAAATACCACAGCAACATTTACAACAATTACAGATTGCCTCAAGCCCTTTATTTGGATCAGAATGAACGTGAAATGCTTTATGAACAAGACCATAATCTTCTGCTTCCCTACATATTTTTAATGCTTCTTCTTTAGATATTGGTTGAGCGAAACCGTGCTTTATAGCAAATTGTGCAGACTTATCAAGAGGAATACAACTTAATTTTGGTGGATTCACTTTGCAGGGGTTATCGAGTAGATCCTGTTCATGACGACAATAACAATTAGCGAGAGCGATACAATTTTCTTCTTTACCGTATTCTTCAAAATATCTTTCTATCTCTTCATAAGGTAACACTGTTTCAGTTCCTACTTCAACCTCTTTTTCAACTGGAATGGTCCTATCAACAGCGGGTACCTGTTTATATAATTTGGAAAAAGAATCATAATTTCTTTGAGATTTTTCCGACAATTCAATAAAAATTTTTTCAATCAATTTTGCGATTTTTTTATTCCTTTCGCTAGTCTCACCCCTCATTAGCGAATATTCCAAAATTCCAGGGTAAGGGCCCATTAATCTATAAACCATAATCTTTGTTCTCCTGCTCAGAGAACCTACTATTACTCCATTATCCATTAATTCATTTAGCATTTTTTTAATCTCTTCGTCATTTAAATCAGAATATTCCTTAATCTGTTCAATTTTTAATGATGGTTTTTTAAAATTTAGAAGGAATTTAGCTTGATCTTGAGTAATAATTGTCTGAAGAAATTGAATAAGAGTCTCGGTAATAGGAAATGGAAGTGTTCCTGCTTTGACAATAGTTCTTGCTACTTTATACCAAAATTTATCAATCATTAAATTTATTTCCCTGTTTAATTTTTACTTAGATATTTTTTATTTTATAAAAGAATTCTTAGTTTAATTAAATTATGAGTACAATTAGATTAGTGCTTTGATGTAAACTGTTAATTTAATTTAAAATCTATAAAATCTAAGCACTCTCACTTTTTTTTAATTAATATTTCTTAAATCCTTATAAACTAAATTTAAGGGATTGAGGTAAGAGAAATTTATGATGAGAGAAACCCAAGAAAGAATAAATAAAATAGAACTTACTATAAATCTTTTAGAAGATCATTTACATAAGTATGGCCATCTCATACAACCCCGACCTTTTAGGTTTATTAAAAGTCAGATTAAATACTATAAACGAGAACTCCAAATAAGGAGAGATTATCCAATATAAGAATTTGAATCTATTTTTTTAATCTCATTTATTACAACTGAGGGTTAAATCTTTTTTCTATAAACAGAACCCGTTTTTATTTATAAAGGCTTCATGTTTGATACATTAAAATTATTAAATATAAAAACAATATTACTTTTTAAATTACATATTTAATAAAATATTAGAAAAATTTGGGTTATTATCATGGGAGAAAGTGAGGTTGAATTAAAGAAATCGTATATTGGTATTTTTTCACTCAACTATTTTGTTCAAGGAATTAATCAGTCGATGTTTACAACTATTATTCCCATATTTCTATTTTACTTATTAGACCCTCTACCAGTTGATGCGGGACAAATCGCATCCATGATGTCAATCATCCTACTTCCCTTTGGAGTTAAATTTATTTATGGAATCTTATCAGATAAAATAGGGTTTAAAAAGTTCGGAAGGCGAAAACCTTGGATAATCGGCCCATCAATAGCATCAGGTTTGATTTGGATATTATTTCCGTTTATCTTAACAGCAAGTAATGCAATGAGTTTAGTAACAATTCTGGGTGTTATAATCGTGATAGGAGTTGCAATGGGAGATACTGCGATTGATGGATTAATCCTAGATTTATATCCCAAAGAAAGACTTGGACGAGTGCAAGGAATTTGTTGGGGATTTAGATCTGTAGGTATTATCGCTGGTGGACCATTATTAGTAATATTGATTTTATTGACAGGAGGAACCACAGAAATAATTTTCATTGGATTAGGTATTGCAATGATGATTTTTTCATTTACAACTTTGATTGTTAAAGAAAGAGTAAAAAACATAGAAGTAAATGCGGTAGAGAATCTCAAAGTAATTTTTGGAAAAAGAAAGAATTGGAAAGTATATGCATTCTCTTTATTTAATTCTTTCTGTGATGGAATAGTTTTCGTACTTATACCTCTCTTTATACTTATTCAATGGGGTTTAGTCACTGCTAGCGGAGCAACAATGGATCTTATTGGGGATCCAACCCAAGAACATTTATATGCGCCACAAGCTTTAATTGCTTTTATCATTGGTTTAGGAGTAATAACTGGAGCTCTTATTGGAGGGAGAATAGCAGATTTACAGTCTAGGAAACGAAGTGTTTACATATCATTTATTTTAACATCAATCTCTTTCTTATTATTCATAATACCAATTAGTTGGCCTTTTTTATTGATATTCTCCTTAATATTAGGAACCTCTGCTGGTTGGAGAAATTCTGCTTTTTCTGCTGTCATAGGTCAAGAATCACAACAATATCCTGAAATGGATAGTACTTATTATGCTACATGTAATTCATTCACAAATTTAGGATCAACAATCGGATTACAACTAACAAGTATATTAATTGGGGTTTTAGCAGGGTTACAAGCATTTTGGATTTATGCAATTATTTTCTTGTTTATGGCGATTATTATGAATATTGGTTTGGGTACCTTCTTTACGTTGGATCCTAACGATTATGAAATAAATATTGAAAGAAGCCAATAATAGACTTTAATTTAATTCTTTTTTTTTAATCATTTATCGACCTCGTTTTTTCGAAAAATTTATATCATTTTATATCGATTAGTTTCACATATTCTTAAGCAAATTTTAAAAGAAGGGTGTTTTACATTAAAATTGAATTTTCTGAGAGAGTAAAAAGACTACCAACTTATATCTTTGTAGAGATTGAAAAGTTAATTTCAGAAAAAAAAAAGAGAGGGATTGATTTAATTCCTCTTGGTATTGGAGATCCTGATTTATCTGCTCCTGAACTAATTGTTAGCGAATTAATAAAACAAGTTAAATTACCGGAGAATCATAATTATCCCGCAAGTATGGGAGAAGAATTTTTTAGAGAAACTGTAGCAAGATGGTATAGAGTTAGATTTAATATTGATTTAGATTTAAAAACTGAGATATCAAATGTAATTGGAGGTAAAGAAGGAGTTGCAAATATTGCTAGAGCATTTATAAATCCAGGAGATATTGTTCTTTGTCCTAACCCAGGATATCCAGTTTATGAGAATGGAGCAACAAAATTGTGTGATGCAGAACCATATTTGATGCCTTTATTAAGAGAAAATCAATTTTTACCTGATTTAGATGCAATTGATAAAAAAATTCTTAGAAAAACTAAAATAATGTACTTAAATTATCCAAATAACCCTACTGGTGCAATTATACAAGAGGAATTCTTAAAAAAAGCAGTAGATTATGCTGAAGATTATAATTTTTTCATAATTCATGATAATCCTTATTCCGAATTTACATTTGGAGATTATATTGCTCCTTCGATATTACAAGTAGATCAGAATCATGTTGAAATTAATAGTGCTTCTAAAATGTTTAATATGACAGGATTTCGATGTGGTTGGATTGCTGGTAATAGAGATATTATTAAAGGTTTAAGAAATATTAAGTCACAAATTGACTCTGGTTGTCCAAAGTTTATACAAAGAGCTGTAGCTAAAGGTTTAAATGAATATAAATCAGAGAAAAAACCAGACATTGTTCAAAAAACAATTGAAATATATGAAAAACGTAGAGATCTCCTTGTTAAGGGTTTAAATGAAATAGGTTGGAGAACGGACACTCCTCAAGCAACATTTTATGTGTGGACTCAAATTCCTCAGAAATATAGTGATACTAGCAGTATGGATTTTGTAAAAAATTTAATTGATATTGGAGTAGTGATCACACCAGGAATAGGATTTGGTCAATATGGAGAAGGATTTGTTAGATTTACTTTAACCCAACCTGAAGAGCGTATTAAACAGGCATTAGAAAGAATTAAAGCTTTTCTTAATTAAAAAATAAAATTTAAAAAAACTATTATTTTATTAGATCTAAAAAATTTATCGTCATCTCGAAGATCTTTGATACTTTTTCCTAAGATGCTCCAACTTTCTACTCTCTTCCGCCTCTAAACTTTCTGAAAATTCATTTGGGGCGTTTAACATCATTAAGACTGGAGCATTATAAGAATCCCAGTCCTTATAATAATCTAATATCATATCTTTCTCGTTAGATTCTTTTTCCAGTATTTTCACCTCCATATTTTATTGAGTCTACACATAAGAATCAATCCTTATAATCCCTAAATTTTATAATTTTCAGAAATATTATGTTAAGAGAACAAATCCAAAGATCATAAAAAAGAGGGAAAAAGTCAGGATTTATTCTCTCTCATAATACTAACTTTAATGGGATAATAAAGGCTTTCTTATAGCCTGCCCAACAAGTTGTATTATGATGTGAAAAACTCATTATATATATGATGTGACAATAACCTTATAAACATTCCCATTTCCTTCCCATTTGATTCAATATCTAATCAAATCAATTGTCAATTTTGTATAAATTCCTATCTAATAACAATCTGATTTATTGAAGAATACAACATTAGAGGATAAAAGATATTTATAAGAAACACTTTAATAATTTACTCTAAAATTATATGTTCTTCATTAAGCTTAAGCATTTCATCAAAAATCTCTTCTGCCTTTGAAGTATCGTCAATTGTTGGATCTAAAAGAAGAGCTTGAAAAGCAATTTCTTTTGATTTTTGTATTATTGCTTCTACCACCAAATCTTGAACTGAGGCTTGATTTCGTAAAAGAGCAGCTAATCCTTTTGGGTATTCTCCAAGTTTAATCGCTTGCATTCCATTTTTATTAACAATAGCTGGACACTCTACAACTAAATCACGCGGTAAATTTGTAATAACATCATCATTTGGTAAATTAACAGAAACTTCTTCATGATTCGAATCTGTTATTATTCCTTCAATAATAGGAATTGCTCTTTCATGATCTGGTTTTACAAGTCTTGAACCTTTACCCCTTTGAATCGTTTTTCGTAGTATTTTTCCCATCGATAATATCGCTTTTTTATATCCATCATAAAAATATCTTACACCTTCAATATTTGCTTTTTCCCATGCCCATGAAATATATTCTCCATAATGGGAATCTTGTGTATAGGGGAGGTAACCAAACTTCTCAAGGATGTATTTAATCAAATCGACGTCGCCTGTATATCCTTTTAAATTACTAAGATATTGTGGGGCTTTTTTTCTAAGATCTGGATAAGCATCAATATTTTTATCAATATATTTCACTTCTAATAGTACTCCAAAATGATTTAATCCACCTGCCTTTAATTTAAGATTTTTAAGAGGAGTTTCAAGAATTTTTGAAAAATGATGTTCAAAATCCTGAAATTCATGACATAATCCAACAAATTTTAATGAGGGGAATTTACGTTTTATTGCTAAACAAATTCTACTCATAGGATTTGAAAAATTAATAAAGAAAGCGTTTGGGCATATTTTATTAACATCTTCACATATTTCAAGGATAGGTGGAATAACTCTTAGTGAATGAAAAAGACCCCCTGGACCACCATTTTCACCAAAAACTTGCTTATTACCAAATTTTCTAGGTATTTGGTAATCCAATTCAAACCATTTAAAGCGGGGTCCAATTTCTATTGAATTTATAATAAAAGTAGCATTCCTTAAAGCTTGATTTCTATCTGTAGTAGCGTCTAATTCAAAATCTAAATTTTTTACTTCTATTGCGTCTCTACAAGCTTGAGATACCAATTCTAAATTTGAAGCATTTATATCGTGCAAGATTATGTTAGAACCTTGTAATGTATCGCTATTAAGTATACTCCCTACTGAACCTACACCAAATTGCAAAGATCCAGCACCAATTAGGACGATCTTCTCTTTTCTTGTCAAACTTATCTCCCTAAATTTTCTAATTAAATTATGAGAATATTTAAATAAATCAAGAAAACATTTTAAACAATTTTAAAAATAATAGAACCTAAAACCACCATTAATGCTTAATGCAAATTAAGCAAATTTATATCTAAAAATATTGTAAAAATAGCCTTGTTCTTTTCAAATTTCTGAATTTTTTTTCTAGAATATACCACCCAAATTTTTAATATACCACCCAAATTTTTAATATACCCCCCTAATTGGATAAAACCTTTTAAATGTTCTTAACACATTAGTAAATATAGTTCTGATATATTTATAAACAAATATTTTCATTATTCTCAAGATCCAATTAAAATTGTGTTCGGCGATGAACTCAAAAAATAGTAATAATTCTCAAGAAAGAATTAGAAAAGCCACAGAATTACTTCAGAAATTTTGGTGGTTTTCATTTTTTTTAATTATTGCTCCTTTAGTAGTAGCTATTGTTTTTTTTTATATATTTAATTTTGCCAGAGTTGGGGAATACATTGCATTATCTCTCTCATTGGTAACCTTTATATTTGCTTTACTTTTCTTTTATAAAGCATTCGACAAATATAGACATAATCCCTTTTTTCTTAATAAAAAGAATAATCTTACTGCTAGAATTCATATAGTATTTCTAATTTCTATTGGATCATTTGTTACCACTCCTATTTTTATATTCATTTGGGGTTTTGAATCATTTATATATCTTCCCCTGATTAGCTATGCGATTCTCTACAATATAGTTTATTACTATTATTATTACCAACCAATAGACTTTTTTAACCTAAGTGAAGAAGAATTCAAACCTGCTAAAAGTTTGGAATTAATGATTAAGCAACCTTACAACTTCTTGATAATTGTTAATTACATAATTCACATTGTTTTCTTAACCTTTACAGCCCCCACTAACTTTTCTTGGCTCTATGCGCTTATATCTAACTTACTTATATATATTATTACATTAATAGGTACAAAGAGTCAAGTCAATAGAATTCGAGAGTCAATAGAAAAGAAAGGCCCTGTTTTGAATGAGTTAACAAGGTTCAAACAGAAATTTGTGATTTCAATAGTTAGCTTAATTTTCTTGGTTTTAATCCTGATCCCTTCAATTGTGATTATCACTCTCATTCTTTCGGGCGTTTCTTGGAGTCTTGAAATACTAAGCAATATTTTCTTAACCATTATATTTCTCTTGTTTTATTTTAAATCTAGGTTTTATGTCAGTTTTCACTATACTTCAAAACTTGAATTATTTGATAAGCCTGAAAAAATAGAAATATCTGGCGAAAGTTCTCCAATCCAAGATTCTAAGTATCAAAAGTACAATTCTTATTTATCCTGTATTCTAGTTTTATTAATCACTTTATTCTCATTTTTAATTGAAATTCCATTATTACTCTTAATTATTCTTCCACTCATTTATATCCTCCTTCATTATGAACAGAAATCAGGCCTTTGTTCTAAAAAATACAATAAATATGTAATTTTGTTGAATTCAATTTTGATTTTAATTTCCATCTCGTTTGGAATAATTCCTGTGTTCTTGGGTACTATTTTATTGAATTTCCTAGTATTTTGTCTTTCTCTATATTTTGTTTTACAAATCTTTGTTAAATTTGAATATTTCATTAAAGAAAATATTCTCATCTATCAAAATTTACTTGCAATTACCAGTATTGGATTAATATTATATTCTTTCTTCCCTATAGCTATTTTAGGGTATACGACTTTTACTTCGAATCCTCTTTTACTCCTCATTTCAAATATTCTTCTCCACTCAATATTTATTTTGGGAACCTTTTTAATTTCACAATATATATTGGGAGTAAGGTATTTTCAAACAAAGAGCCCCAAATTATTCAGAAGGGTTGTATTAGTAAATAGTTTTTTAATTGAGCTAGCTATTTTTATTTTCATAAATTTTAGAGTCTACTTCTTAATTGAATTTATTCCATTTTTACAGGGAGTATGTATTTCTTCTATCTTATTTCCTATTGTTTTCTTGGTTTTCCTATATTTAAATTATAGTTTACATGTGTTTTCAATGGAATATTTCTTAAAACATAGTTATTTTTCGCTATGGATATTATTGAGTGATTTATTTATATCTCTATTGATAATTTCTCTACTCACAACCTACTTTCTTATTTTAGCATTTGACTTCCTTATTGCATCTGTTCTTTATTATTTTGTTTTAAAATTTGGACTTAAAATAGAACGTGTGAAAGAATCAAAATTTAAAAAATATATTAAAATTAATTCTTATTTTATCACAGTAGAGCTTCTTTATCTATTTTTTACATTATTTTATACAAGTTTTCAAGCACTTTCCTTGTTTGACAATATAATTTATTCAATATTTTTGTCTTTAGCGATAGTTTGTGGAATCATTAACCTATTTTCGAAAAAAGGGATATTTTCTGAAGACCTCTATATTAAAATAAATGTTTTTGTTCTATTATATAGCATTTTTATAGCATTTTACTTTTTTTTAATGCTGACATTTGAAACCTTTTACGTTTTCACAATTCCACTTATGGTTTCAAGCATAATTCTATTTCTCCCTCTCTTATATTTAAGAATGAAAAGGTTATACCCTAAACTTACTTCCAAAGCTATAAAAATAAATAGTATTTTATTTTCCGTGACGATTTCGCTAATTCCTAGTACTATAGGATTGCAATTATTCTATTTGGGTATTTATTTCGATATAATTTTCTTAATAATGACTGTAATTAATTTTACTTTATATATCTTGTTGATAATATCCTATATTTATTATTATATATTAAAAATATTCAAAAGTGGCGAGAAAAGAGTAGATTTTCATCTAAAATTACAGGTATTAATAGCAATTTGTATTAGCGCTACAACTATTTTCTATTATTCCTTTTACTTATTAATTGATACCACGTATAATGTAATATTACCATTAATTTTCACTTTCAGCTTTTTATTTATCCCGATCCTTTATTCTTACAAAAAAGAGATTTTCAATTTAGGATCAGTAAAAAGAGCAATCCTTTCAAATATGGTAATTTTAACAAGTTTATTTACTTCAATTCCATTAATAATTGGTTTAAATTTACTTTCTTTGGGCTTTGTTTTTGATATAAATCTCTTCATATTGAATATTTTAAATTCCTCCCTGTATATTTTCTTTGTTTTCTCGTTAATTCTCACAAGCATATCAAAAAAATTCAAATTAACAGAAGCTTTGATAGTAGGGTTGAAACGGCTTCATATTATTACATTACTTATCATTTCTTTCACAACAGTTTTCTTTTACCCCTTTTTATATTTACTTGGAACTTTTTATAGTTTTTTCTTACCTTTAATTGCACTGCTCTTCTCATGGTTTTTCTTATTTTATTATTCTTATAAAAGAGAATATTTTAACCTAGCTGGGGTCAAAAAATTAACAATATATAACTTTATTGCTTTATCCTGCTTAATTACATCTTTACCAGTAGTTATTGGTTTAGAATTAATTAGAATTGGATTAGAGGCAAATCTAAGTCTTATAATTACAGCAACAATTATTTTATCATTCTGCTTTCTAAAAATCTCTGAGATTATAAGTGTAAAAATTAAATTAAAAGAATATTATATCAAGTTTTTTAAATTAACTGGCTTAATTACTTGGTTTTCATTTACATTGTTTCTATCTTATTATATTGCTTCTTTATTTATCGTTAGAATAGAGTTAACACCACTTACATTCTTAGTAATAAGTTGTTGCTCTTTTATATTTTTCATTTTAAGTACTTATACTTTAATACTGGCATCTAACTATTCTACTAAATTATCGAAGTTAAGTAGTTATCAAGACATTATCATTTATGCAATAATCCTATCAATAGCATCTATCTTTACTTTTTTGAGTCTTTCGTTTAATCTTTTTGCGTTTCTTAACACTCTACCTCTATTAATAAAAATTTCAACATTATTAGGGTTCTTTTCTGCTGTTTTTCTTTTATTCTTAGTTATTTGCGATAATTATAGGAAATTTAAATTAATACAATTAAAGACAATCATTGAGTTAACAGCATGGTTATTTATTAAAATAATATTATGTACAATGCTATTTTCTCTAATTGACTATTTTGCATATCCTTTCTTTATTATAAATAAAATAGCTTTATTTTCTTTAATGTTTACATTTTTTACTCCAATTAGTCTATATATTTTAAAGAATTTGAAATATATTTCATCTAAAAACCAATTTATAATGAAAAGAATTACACTGATGATATTTATAATATCAATATTAAGTCTATATTGTGAAATTCTTATAAATATAACAAATCAAATCCCTGTTTTTTATCAAAATTCTACATTTTATATATTTACTGTTATTGTAAATTTTATTTTAATTTTATATTATTTTGCTTTAAGGATTAACAAAATAGTTGAAGAGCGTTCTGTTTTAATTTTATTTAGATATTACATCTTATCTTTCATCTTATTCATAAGTCTTCTTTATTTTCCCTCAATTTTATCAGTTTTCCTCATATTAATTTCATATTTACTTATTCTTTCTCAAAGGAGTATATTTCCAATATTCCGATTTTTATCCTACTTTCTATTAAGTTATTTTACTTTCGTTGAGATTATAGTTATTCTAATTGGATATGGAGTGATGACAGGATTCGATATTGCTTTAATAGGATTTTTCACTGTCATTTATCTATTATCTTTGATTGTGGTTTTTTTCTTTTCAATTCTCCTAAATATTAAAAAGAATAATAATCTTGAAAAATACTCTTTATATTCTCTCATCTCAATCTTGTCATTTACCTCTCTCAGTCTATTTACCAATATTTTCTCTATTTATAACATAACAATATCACTTTTCATATTATTATTATTTATAGGAATATCCTTTTATCGTAAACAAGATGAAAGATACAAGTGGTTCATTAATCCTTGTGTTATTTTATTTATTTTTGACCTTGTTAGTTTTATTTCATATGCTTGGCTTTTTAGCAACCCAATTTTTCAACTCTACAATCCTATATTGACATTCACTTTAACACTCACATTTACAGGATTTGGATTTGTTCTATTGTATAATGATGCTCCAGCACGGTTTAGGAAGAAATCCTTTTATATAATTCTAATATCAATTATATTTTCTTTTCCAACCTTTTTATATTTCCTCATAATCGCTGCTTTATCTATGCCCTTATTTTCATTAATCCCTTTAATAGTATCTATTAATGTTGGTGTTATCCTATTTTATCTTTCTATTGGTATTTATCAATGGAAGATATCCTGGGCTATATGGAAATCAGGGTGGTATGTTTGGAATATACTGCCCATTGTAAACTGGTTTATTATATATGAAAGTCTAACAGGAATGGATATTTTTACAACTGAGCTTTTTAGTATTGAACTCTTAGGTTATACTCTTAGGTTTGGTGGCTCTTTCTTTTTAACTCTAATTATTTGTTCATTATTTTTCCTACCAGTGGTATATACTAAAATCAAGAAACACCTTCCTCTAATTGTATTTACTATATGGGGAGAAAGCCTATTCTTACTTTATTGGTTTAGTCAGAATTTATTTTTGACAGATATTCTTTTAAGGAATTTATTTTTTGTTTTGTTTTCAGTAACGCTATTGATGCCATTATTTGCGATTTTTAAATTTTGGAAAATTCTTTCAATATTTTGGATTTTTCCATTAACATTTGTTAATGCATCATTTTTACTTTTCTATTTATTATCAATTGGACTCTCGTTACAAATTACTATTTCAATTGTTATCTTAGTTATAGGGTTATTTCTAATCGTTTATTCATTTTTCCCTAATATCAGATCTGTTGGAGTTGTGTTAATAAGTGCATATTTCATAACTTTATTAGGTATTTTTCTAACGATCTTTTTCATTCTTTACTCTATAATACAACATCCAATATTTGCCGTAAATATTAGTTTAATTATATTTGGATTTACTCTCTTTTCCTCTAAATATTTAGAATTACCTAAAAGAATAATAAACTTATGCCTTTCTTGGATCTTAATCTTTAACTTTTCATGGTTAACCTTTAACACTTTTAGTTTATTTCCTGGTTTTGTAATTTTTGCCTTTTCATTGGCGTTAACTGTTTTTGGATGCTCATTTTTTATCTTCAATCGTTATAAAATGAAGTTACATATTAATAAAATAATTCCATATTTATTCATGGCAGTAGGAACATCCTTATCAATTACTTCTCTCACTTCTATTCTATTCCAAGCACCTACTGGTATTTTAATTTCAACATTTTCTACAGTGTTTATTATATTCTTGTATTTTATATTTACTGAATATAGATATATTCTATGGTTTTGTATACCAATTCCTATTACAACCCCCATTTTAGAATTTCTGTTAACATTTCAAATTATTCGACCTTTCTGGCTTTTAACATGGGCAATGTTATATCTTATTACTTTTCAGATTATAATTAACTTATTTAAAAATTCTGTAAAAGAAGGAACCAAAGAAATAAAAAATAGCATATTGAAGATTTATCAAGATACAAATCAAGTAAAATGGCTCAATCTTACATGCTTTCTATTAAATTCAATTTGTGTTTCCTTGTTTTTAGCAATTATTTTGCCAAATTTATTGCAGTATTTACTCTTTTCTCATATTTTAATAATTTATCAGATATGTGATTTCCTAATAATTTGGCCAATTTTGTTTTTACTTTGTATGAAATATGTAATAAAATCAGAGTTAGACATCAAGATTAAGGATTTATTACGTTATTTCAGTAAAATTAGCAGAATTTTATATCTTTTAACTCCTGTAGCTTTAAGTATCAATGTTCTTCTTTATATGATTTTTATTAGTGTTAATTATATAATTTCAATTTATGTGGTTTTATTAATCGTTAGTGGAGGAGTATTTATTGAAGTTGCAGTGGTGGATAGGAGTTTCTTTTACTTCTTATTTAATTCAACCCGTAATAAGTTCATTCTATGGTCCTGGTTTGCTTTTTGTAATACAGCGTCTTTGTTTCTCTATTTATTTTACCCAAATATTTTTCTATTAATTTTAACAATCTCATTTTTAAATCTTATCACTCTACATTTCTTATCTTTCTTGGTTATATCAAAACAAACAATTTCTAAACTTCGTGTAATCCTTGTTTATAATTTATTTGTTTGGAGTTCTTTTTATATAGGGTCATTAATCTCTGAAGGATTGATATTGGTCTTTGCAGATTTAAGAGGATTTGCTTACTATTCATTGTTATTCCAAAACTCATTGCTAATACTTTATATCTTGAGTTACCTTTTCGTTAAAGTTGAAAAAAATATAAAAAATAGAATCGAATTCATCCTTTTCGTTATATTTCAAGGACTATTAGCAATGAATTTACTTTACATCTTCAGCCTGTTTGGACTTTTAAATTTTATCTCAATTAATTTAATAATATTTATAGAAGTATCTCTATCGTTCATACCCGTTTATTATTTCAATATTATATTACCCGAACAAAAATATCCAAATTTTCTGATAAAAATACATTCATTATTGATATTGATACTGTATTGTGAAATAAGTATTATGATATATGGCTTATTAAGTGGAGTTATAGGGGTATATGAAAGCATCATGGTATCTCTATCAGTATTATTCTTTTTAACTCTAATAGACATTTATCAAATCAAAAAAATAAAAATAGGATATGCTAGATTGGTTCATGCTATTAGTTTTTTCACTGTATCATTAATGACATTTCTAATTTTATACAATTATATAGCTCAATATCCGTTTTTTCTTGGTCTAGGAATTTTTGTTTTTATGATAATGCAATTCTACACAAATTATTCACTATTTACTTCCCTAAAGGAATTTTATCCAAACAGAAAAGATTCTCTAAGTAAAATTCAATTAACTATTCACAGACTAATAGGTACAGGTTTCTATATTACTATATGTGTCTTTTTACTCCAAATTCTAATATTACTAAGGCCTGAATTGCAATTGGTCTTATTAATCTTAAGTTTTGTTATCCACGTATTAATGATGATAGATAGCTATTTATTAAAATTTGTAGGAAAATACGCTGATTACATTAAAGTTATCTCTTGGATCTCGATTATGACCTTCACTTCAACCTATTTAGTATGGCTTTATAGTACCTATTTTATTGCTTTCTTTTTTACGGTGATTCCTATCATTATTATTATCCTTATCCTGGAGATCGCTTACCTCTTTAAATTATTAG
>JAEOTH010000088.1 GCA_016839915.1 Promethearchaeota archaeon | reverse complement strand
TTGGAATTTTAGTTAATTTCATCGCCTGATCACTGTAAAAATCTGCAAGGACTAAGCCATCAACACTTAATAACAGTGTTAAATAAGTTTCTGTCATTAAAGAAAAGTTTTTAAGATTATGATTTATCAATTCTCTATTTGGGCTTAATTTTGAGATACCTGAAGAAAATGCTCTTAATATAGTAAATATTTGAAATATGCTTGTGATATACATTTCGGGAGTTTCATTTTGGTTAATTTCAATTAGTTTATTTTTAATTAATTCAACATTTTCTTTAATCTCAACTGAATCTAAGATATCAGAATCACCCTTAGATAAGATATAAATAATAGGTGTAGATTGATCAAAGTCTTTTAGTACACTTTTTAAATTTTGAAGATATTCAATACTTTCATCAAACCTAGATTTGTTTTGGATATCAATAAAGTAAAACATAAGATCTGCTTCATATAAATAAATCTCTGCTTTATCAATGTATTTCTCCCGAAATCTTTTCTGTCCTCCTAAATCCCATAGAAATATAGTTGCACCTAAAGCTTCAATTGATTTAATACTTGCTCCGACAGTGGGTTTAAGTCCAATCAATCTACTATATCGACGATCTACTGAAAGTAGAAAACTAGTTTTGCCTGAATCTTCAATACCAGAAAATAGAATTTTCAATTTTCTATGAGTTGTAACTGGTGTCGAGGGATTTTTTTCAATTTCAATAATTTTCAGTAAAAGACCTTGGAAATTTTCTTCAATTTCTTTACTTGGAGGGTAAGATTCAAGCATTTCTTTATCAAAACTATTGAAGAATTCAATTACTATTGGTTTGATTCGATTAATATTATTATATAAAAAACTTCGGCTATTTTCTTCTACTAATATTGAAAACGCTGTTGGAACAGAAGAATCTTTCGAATTCCTTCTTATAAAATGAAAAAAAGTAAGAGAGGTTGCTTTAAAATCAGGATATGGTAAAATAGCAAAATATTGAATTTTTTGAAGGTCTTTTTCTTCGGTAATTATTTTATCGCTGATAAACAGGCTTAAGTTTTTTATAGAGATTTGGGTTATATCCCTGTATGTTAAGATTAAATTTTCTTCTAATTTAGGATCTATATTACGCTCTTTTAATTCTTTTTCAGTAACATAGTTCGGAAAACAATAAATTGGTGTTGGGCCAAGCTCACCATATACACTAAAAACAAATCCCTTTAGAATTGAAGATTTGAGTAATTCTTCCATAATTTTGAATTTTATTTTTTGAATTTATAGAGTGTAATTTCTTAATTTAATTTAAGCAAATTTAATTATTAATAGCTTTATATTTAAATCATAAATGTTTCTTAAAAAAATCGCTGAAAGTATACGTAGTAATCGATACATACTTGAAAAAAAAGAAATTAATCCCATAATCCAATATATAGATAAAAACTCTTTTAAAAGTTCTAGGATATTTACCGATATTGGAGAAGATTCAGCCTCAATTGAAAATAATAAGAAGCTAATTCTAATTACCACTGACAGAATTAGGACTGAATTTATCGAGAGTTTTCCATATGGCGCAGGATTTAGCTCAATATTAGTTGGTGTCGATGATATATATGCTTGTGGGGGAATTCCATTAGCAGCAAGCATAATCATTTCTGTAAAAGATCCTAAGACCTGTGATAAGCTATTAAAGGGAATTTGTGAAGGCTCACATAAATTTCAAGTCCCTATTGTAAGAGGACATACTTATATTAAAAGTAAGTGTTTTGAATTAAGTTCTACAATGATTGGAGAAATCAATAAAGAAGATTATATTTCAGCGGGTCTAGCTCAAGTTAATGATAATATAATTTTGGCAATGGATTTTGATGGAAAAATAGGTAAAGCCAGTAATTTATATTATGATACTACTACATTTAAATCTTCAGAACAAGTTCTTATGAAAAGAAAATCTATGAATATTATAGCAAAAAATCATTTAGTTAATGCATCCAAAGATGTTTCTAATGGAGGGATATTCGGGACATTATTACAAATGATCAAATATTCAGAAGTAGGAGCTAATGTAAATGTAAGCAGAATTAAAATTCCTCCTATTTTGACAAAGAATGCATATGATTTAGAAACCTATCTTCAAATGTATTTAACTACATCTTATATATTAACTACTCCAGAATCTAATTGCAATAAAGCAATTGAAATATTTAATGAGCATGAAATGAACGCTCAAGTAATAGGTAAAATTATTAAAGAAAAAAATCTTCTGAAAATAAACGATGGTAGCGAACC
>JAEOTH010000087.1 GCA_016839915.1 Promethearchaeota archaeon | reverse complement strand
ACGAGATTGGGAAAGGATCTCTTCTTTCATTTGTTTAACACCTTCTTGTTTCTTCTGTTTTTTCCACTTTTTAAAATTCTTAGAAAGTTCACCTTTCCAAATTGCTAATTTTCCTGTCTCTTCTTCAAATTGTTCCATTAAAGGAGTTTTTCCAATTTGTGCTGATTTAGGCATTTAAAATCTCTCTATTCTATTTTCTAATTAAAATAGTTTAATGATAATTTACTTTATAATATCAAAATCCAAAAATAAACTTTTTCAGATTATCATACTTGTATGGATAAGGAAATTTTAGAATTTTTAAAAAAATTGAGGTTCTATCCTATTAGAAGATTTGATCTCCTTTATTATTTCACAGAAAAATTAGAAAATTTAAAAGAAATGCATATTTAGGTTATATTTTTGATATTATTCTTTCTTATCTAAATAATTAAGAATCTTAGCATAAATATCTTTTTCTGCTTCTTTTTTATTCCCAAATTTACTTGATTTTAACTTTAGTGGTATTCTTATTAATTCTAATTGTTTTTTTTTATCTAAAATCGTAGGGTTTTTTGCTATCCAGATAGGATCATGTTCTTCTCCTTTTTTTTCATACTCAAGTTCAATAGTTACAGAAGATTTGAATTTTTCCTGTAAGAATTCTAATAAAAGATTTTTACTTGATATTATTGAATTTTGATATATATTATCTAATTCCATGTAAAAAGGATCAATTAATTTATGTTGGACAAGACTTAAATTGCAATCTGAATCAAGAAATAAAGCTCCACAAATTGCTTCAAAAATATCGGCTAAAATGCGAGTACCTTTTATTCTTTGTTTTTTAGTTTTAAATATGTATTTTTCTAAGTGAATTCTATTCGCAATTCTTCCTAGTGCTTTATCACTTTCTAAAGAAGATTTAATTTTTGTGATGTCCCCAGGTTCTTTTATCCCTTTTCTGTGAAGTTTTAAGATGAAAATGAGTTTAATGACTGCATCTCCTAGTGTTTCTAAAAACTCATAGTGTGGTCTGCCAATTTCTTTTCCTAAACTGGGTGTTGTTAAAGCTTGTATTAATAACTCTATGTTATTAAATTCATATTCTATAAATTCTTGGAATTCACGTGTTTTTTCTCTGTCTAAAGCATACATTTTTTAATTAATTAATATTTTCAGTTAAATTTAAAAATTTAGACGAAATATGGAGAGTATGGAGAGTGAAAATAAAGAAAAAATTCTTGAGATGATTAAAGCAATTGAAGATAAGAACTCAGAAATGAAAGACTTCATCTCAAAGTTATCAATTTTATCAAGAAATGAAATGTTAAAAGATATAACTCGAGACATCATAAAAAACAATTCTTTTATTCGAGAACTTCTGGAAACTGAGGATGAAATTATTTCAGGGGGGAGTCAAGATAATTTGTCTTTAGATTATATTATCGAAGGGTATATTGTTAAAATCCATAAAAATCCTCATAAAAAAATTATTTATTTAAGAGAATATCTTGGATTATTCCAAGATCTAATATCAGAAAAGGATAAAGAAGTTATACTTAAATCATTAAAAGATGAAAAAAATGAAGAAAAATTAAAAGAAAGAATGGTATTCTTAGCAACTACATTCGAATTAAAATTATAATTCAAATAATTTAAGTAATACTAAAACATGTTTTATTCCTTTAATCTTGATCTTTCTGGTTAAAATTTTTCTAATAACTTTTCCCGTTGAAACCTTTTCACTGCCAAGAAGTTCGAGGAACATAGGTGTAGTTGTTTGAAGTAAACCATCCCAACCAGCATTTTTCTTTTTTATATTTTCTTTTGGGTTATTCTTAAAGCCTTCTACATAAATTTTACCTTTATCTATTATCAGTAAAGCCGCCCATTTTCCATCTTTGGCATTTAAAAGTACTTTTACTTCAGTATCTTTAAATCGTTCTTTAAATTTTTCATTCTCATTTAGAGGTTCGACTTGTTTTGAAACAATTGAAGCAAATCCATGTAATTTTTTTTTCTCTTCTGACATGAATATTTACACTTAGAAATGTTAATGAATTATTTGTAGAAATTATTTTTCTAATTATAATTTAACTACTTCTTAAATAATTTAAATTCTTTAAATTAATTTTTTTACATTTTAGAAGAACAAGTGAACTAATGCTTAAATCCCTTTAAAGAGATTTTTAAAAATTATCTGACTCAGCACTTCCAAAAAATTCTTCAAAAGCTTTACGATCTTGAGGGGATATTCTTTCGCTTTTAAGCCCTTCTTTAACAATAATTGGAGCACTCTCTTTTTCATCATGTTTGATGGTTTTAATAATCTTATACTCTTCTGATTCTGAAGAATCCAATTCAAACTCTTTTTCACAGGCTTTACAATAAAGCTTTCCATTCTTTGGGATTAAAATATTATCACAAATACGGCAGAATTTCATTATTTCTTTTTTTTTTATTTTTTTTTATTTTTAATATTTAAACTTATCGGTATATTAGGCTTGTTTATAACCCATTCAACCAATTCAGATGTAAAAAAAACAATACAAACTTATAAATTTATCGCATTAGTCAAATAATTGTTATTGTATCTCAGATATATAAACATTTAGTTTTACAATTAATAAAATTTTAACAAACTAGATGATCACATTGAAGAGTTTATGAAGAAATGCCCTAAGATTTATGATAAAATAAATAATTAAGTATTTGATTAAAATTACATTATTATATAAAATTTGAAGTTCTTCATATGATTACAGAAACATTTTTTATGGAATTAGAATTAACTTATAAATTATTAAATTTTGGATCAATTAGACTTAAACCTAATTGGTGAGATTGCTATTATGAAGTATGATGAGAATGAAATTTTAATTATCGCACACAAAGGAGCTAGTAGCATTGCACCTCCAAACACATTAAAATCTTTCCAAAAAGCAATTGATTTAAAAGCAGATTACATCGAATGTGATCTTCATCAATCTAAAGATAGTGAAATCGTGATCAATCATGATGCTTATGTTATTGACAATACGGGTAAAAAAAATTTTATTAAAGAAATGGAATTAAAAGAGATAAGAGCTATAGATGTAGGAGAGGGTGAAAACATCCCCACATTAAAGGAATTAATAGGAATCGCTAAAGAAAATATCAATTTACTATGTGATGTAAAAGCTCAATATTTTAGTAAAGCACTTGTAGAACTTTTAAGCCAAGAAAACCTTGTAAGGACTTCAATAATTAGTTCATTCATTTTTAATGAATTATTAGAAGTACAAAAATTAGAATCTAATTTAAAACTGGGATTATTAATCTCTTCAGAAATTCTTTCTCCCAAGATATTAAAAAAATACAGTCAAAAAGCCATTGATAACAATTTTTATGCAGTTCATCCTTACTTTAAGTCAATTACTAAAGATTTTGTTAAATATATTCATGAACATAATATGTTGGTCAATGTATGGACTGTGAATGAAGAATCTGATATGAAAGAAGTATTAAAGATGGGTGTAGACGGAATCATATCTGATGATATTCAGCTAGTTAAAAAAGTATTGAATCAAAGTTAGTATATCGAATTTCTTTCTCAATAAAATATTTTAGTTGATGTTTATTTCCCTATTTAAAACTATTATCTCATTTTAGAGGATTTTCTTATGTCAGCAAAAAAAAGATCCCAGAATATTAATTTTGACAAATTGTTCTTTCCTAAATCTATAGGAACAAAGAAATACGGTTTGCCGATTCAAGATAATCTTTTATCCTATTTTCTTTTTGGGGACACCAGAGAAGAAGGGAAAAATACTAAGCTTATGGAAACCACAAGAGGGATCGCTATATACAGAAGAATGGAAGTATATGAGCTTTTATCTATTGATTACCGTATTAATAGGCTTACTACAAATAACTTTGAAGATAACGGCATTCATATAACAGAGGGTGATTTATCGAAGTTAAAGTATACGGTAAGCTACTTAATTTACTCCTTTATATTTGGTGGATACCAAAAGTCGACGTATGTATCAGACTCTACTTCTAAGGGATTAGGTGTAGGTACATATTATTTTACCCCTGAATACGCAGTCTTTAGGGCTGTTTTCTTTTTAGCTGCCGAGGCTAATAATGGGATTCCTCTGAGCCTAAAGGATATAAATAATAATGCTGGCATCAGAGATTTTTATGCCCATCTAATAGTAGGTTATGGATTCGGTGATGATTTTAGTAAAATATCTAACTATGTTACCCATTTGCTGAGAAATATGCCTTCTCATTCTGATAGATCCATTATCTTTAAAGCACAACAAGATATAGATAAATACAGTTCCTTATACGAGGAAAGAAGGCAAGAGTTAATAGATATAAGAGGAGAAAAGTCTTTCTTTCAAGCAGATGTTCGTGATTTTATTCAGAAGGAATTTGGATTAAAATTCATTTCAGAGGCACAAGTTAGGAGGGTTGTGGGCGAGAATGAAGTGACTCTGATTAATGATGATGGTATGAAGGAGATTATAAAGATTCATGGCAATATGCAATTTGATTGTTATTTGAAATTGACTCGTTCACTAAAAGAATATTTAGGCTTAGACAATAAATGGATCGGCATCGCTGTGGAAGCCATGGGTTCATATTACCATGGAGATGATTTTCCAAATCAACAAGAATCTGATAGGAAGAAAAAGCTTATTTGTAGAGATAAAAATATTATTCTATTAGAAATCTGGGACGATTGGGATAAATCTACTTGGGTGAGCGAAATTTACAGGCAAATTACGGAGTGTACGGGAGTTGAATTACATAGAGCGAAGTTAAATGAATTATGCAAGTATCTTGGTGATTAATAGCAATAATTTTAAATTCTCTATTAACTATTATTTTCTTAAAGTTAGTAATTCAATAGAAGTTATTTTATTAGGACATGACTGATTTTTTCTGTAGGCAAAGTTTTATAAATTGCCCGTATCGATTGTGGGATTTAGGGAGGGGATATCCTATCTGTAATTATTTTAACTTAAGCAATCAATTTTCCATCAATCGAGAATTTTCGAAGATACCCTCTTTAGTATCTAAAGCTTGTAAATGGGTACAGAAAGAAGAGAAGAGGTTAGACTTTATAAGAAGGATTGCTAAGAAGAGAGGTCAAGCTCTATTAGAAAGAGCCCAGGTTGGTGATACTGTTTATAATAGAAGAGGTATTTATCACAAGGTCAAATTACTTGAGAGACCGTCAAGAGATTCAATATTTGTAACTTGCGAGACTCCAAAAGGTGGGATTATTCGAGTACAACTTTGTGACCTCGTTAGAATATCTAAAGGTAGTTTTTGTGGTGAATTTTTTATTGGAGAGAAAAGTGAAGGAGAATTAAAGATATTGAAGAATAAGATTATGTATCATGGATTTAGAGTAGAGATTGAAAGAAAGGGTAATGGAAATCTTCTGAAGATATATGGGGATTCGCAACAAGAAATCGATGATTTTATAACTTACTCTATAGAACAGAATTTTGATATTTCTTCATATATATAGAGTTTAAGAATAACTTAAAAATATTTTTTAGTAGAGTTTTATTACTCTACCTGATAATTATATCATTTTATTAGATTTTTTATGTCAATATTAAACAAATTCCCGAAAATAGATTTTGATAAATTATTTTTCCCTAGAGCGATAGGTATTGTAGGAATAAACAATGATCCAGGTAGTGGAGGCTTTTTTCTTCGGTGCATGAAAAATCGGTTTAAAGGGCCGATATTTTTGTTTAATCCCCGTTTAAGTGGTCAGAATCTTTATGGATACAAAATTTATAGTTCTATTCTTGAGATTACTGAGCCTATAGATTATGTGATATTGGCTGTTCCTGCGCGATTATGTCCTAAACTAATGGAAGAAATTGGCCAAAAGGGGGTTCCTTTTGTAACCGTTTTTGCTTCCGGATTTCGTGAAGTCGGAAATGAGAATTTAGAAAAAGAGCTTTTATCAATTGCTCAACATTATAATGTGAGAATCATAGGTCCAAACTGTATTGGTATTTACAATCCAAGAGCAGGATTATATTTTGCGTTTGAGCAATCTAAAAAAGCTGGAAATTTTAGTGGAGTATTCCAATCAGGTGGTATTGCCCAAAATTTATCACATTTGGCAGTTTCTTATGGTCTCCATATTTCCAAATTTATTTCAGTTGGTAATTCATTAGATTTATCTCCTGCAGAATTTTTAGAATACTTTCTTGGTGATGAATATACAAAAATTATTGGTTTATATATTGAAAACTTAAGATCTATAAATCAAGGAAGAAAATTTATGAAAATTATAAAAGAATGCAATTTAAAAAGAAAACCAGTAATACTCTGGAGAGCAGGATATGGCGAAGCAACTAAAAAGGCAATTTTATCTCATACGGGAGGTTTAGCAGGGAATAATGCAATCTGGAAAGCAATTGGAAAACAAACTGGAAGTTGTATAGTGAGCAACTCTAATGAACTAGCAGCATTAGCTTCAGCATTTAATTTAACTCATCTACCTGAAACTCGTAATATTGGCGTAATTGGGATTGGTGGAGGATCTACAATAGAAGCTATAGATATTCTCGAGAAATATAACTTAAAAATTCCTAGCTTAGATGAAAAAACTATAAGTAAGATGAAACGGTTCTTACCTGATGTTAATACAAATGTTACCAATCCTCTTGATCTTGGTGGTTTGGGAATACAACCAAACATATATTATCGCACTATCTTAGCTTTAGATAAAGATCCAAATATTTCATCAATTGTCTTTATTAAAGATCCAGAACGATTCGGAGGTTTTCAGGAATTACTAGAAGAAATGGGTTATAAAGATATGGATCTTAACAGAGAATTTATCAGATATATATCTAAAGCAAAGAAAATCTGTACAAAACCGATGTATTGTGTTATGCTAAAAATTAATGAAGGTTTTGAGGAATATAAAAGCCGCTATAAATTCAAACTTAAACTTCTAAATCGTAACGTTCCTGTATTTGAAAGTTTAGAATTAACAGGGGCTGTTTTAGATAAAATCAATTCATATAGAGAATTTTTACAAAAGCATGGAAAATATCCAAAAAAATGAAAAAAAACCAAAGACGATAATCCTTTGGACTTTATTCAATTTTATACCTACTATTTATCATTCACATCAATTGGTCGGCCTGGACTGCCTTGGTAATACAATTTTCCAGGTTTTCCTCTCCAACTTTTATGTAAAACTGTGTTTGGATATATTACATT
>JAEOTH010000086.1 GCA_016839915.1 Promethearchaeota archaeon | reverse complement strand
TTTATCTATGAATGGGGTTTCATGGTTATTTTTTCGAAGTGAGAATTGAATTTTACAAGTGAGGAAATTCCTCTTTTATATTATTAGAAAACCAGTACATTAGTGATAAAAAAATAGAAGTTTTGAGTAAATTCACCTTCCTTTTTTTTTAATATATTAATTAGTGAATGATTGAATGAAAAAGAGTTAAATTCCTATTAAAATAATATGAGTCTCATGATTTTTAAATTTAAATTCCTAAAAATAAAAATCTCATAATAGATATTATTTAATATTATTTTGTATATAATTAATTAGTTTTAATATCTTTTAGGCTGATATTGCAATCTTATTTTATATTATATTTAAATTTTTTATGAATAGGAATAACTTTAATTTTTCTAAAATGATATTAATGGATTTGTATTAACATGAATTTCAACGAAAACCAAGATCATACAATACCAAAAACTCATCCACGATATCAGAGTTTAAAATATCGTTATAAAATAATTGAAGGTATGAAAAATTTAGTTGTTGCTGAAGCGGGATTAATTGCACATGGAAGAGGAGAATGTTTTGACTATATTATAGGGGAAAAGACTACTGAAATAGCCAAAAAAGCTATTTATGCAGCTGTGGCTTCTATATTACTAGCAGATAGACCTGTAATCAGCGTAAATGGGAATGTTGCCGCTTTAGTTCCAAGGGAGCTTGTTTTATTATCAAATATTATAAATATTCCGCTGGAAATTAATTTATTTTATCAAAAAGAAGGTAGAGTGAAGGCAATAAAAAATGAGTTACAAAAAGCGGGTGCTAAAGAAATATATGGAATTGATCCAAAAAAAATGACCGAGCTTTATGGGCTTGATAGTAATAGAAAAAAGGTAGAATTAATAGCTGATGCTGATTTAGTTATGGTTCCGTTAGAAGATGGTGATAGAACTGAAGCTTTAAAAAAGTTAAATAAAAAAGTAATAGCAGTTGACTTGAATCCTTTAAGTAGAACTTCTTTATGGGCAGATATCACTATTGTTGATAATATCGTAAGAACAATTCCAGAAATGATAAAAGTCGCAAAAGAGATAGGAAAATTAGATAATTTTCAATTAAGAGAGATTGTTAATAAGTTCGATAACAAAATAAATATTCAAAATTCTTTAAATTCTATAGTTGAATATATTAAAAGACAAAAAAAAAAGCATTTGAAGCAGTAAAAATCTAAACTATATTATTAATCTTGATTCATAAAAGCTTAAAAGTTTTTATTTTTATAATCCATATATTATTAAGGCTATTTATTTACAAAGTCTTGAGTGTTGATTACAATGACTACTAACAAAGAAATAAAGCCTGATGCTTTTAGTACTCCAAAAATTGATCTTGAATTCATTATAAGAAGATGTACTATAGAAGATCTAGACAATGTAATTGAGGTAAACGAAAAAGAATTACCAGAAGATTACCCATACTTTTTCTATAAAAGCATTCTTGATGATTTTTCAGAATGTTTCCTAGTCGCTCAAAACAGAAAGGGTGAAATAATAGGCTACATAATGTGGAGAGTTGAGAAATCACCCTCTATTAATAGTTTAAAATTTATTAACAAAGGACATCTCGTTTCAATTGCGGTTTCTGAAGTTTACAGAAGACGAGGTGTCGCTCAGGCCCTATTATCTAATAGTATGACCGCTATAAAAAAATATAAAATTAAACAGTATGTTCTTGAAGTTAGAGTATCGAATTACACAGCAATCAGATTATATGAAAAGTTTGGGTATAAAATAGAGAGCATCAAGCAGAACTATTACCGTGATGGCGAGAATGCATATTACATGATTCGAGATACAAAATAAAGTAATTTTCTTAATTAAGTTATTGAATGTTCCAAACCCCTTATTAAATATGTTAAGATCTCATTATAAGGGACTCTCAAACCTAAATCTGTCGCAATCTTTAAGATTCTTCCGTTTATGAACTCTATTTCAGTTGGTTTTCCATTTAAAATATCCTGAAGCATTGAATTCTTGTTATCAGCAGTATTTTTAGCAACATCATAAGTAATTGCAATATAATCCTTTTTAGGAAGTTTTATTTCTTTCATTTCAGCAATTTTAATTGCTTCATTAATAACAGCACCCATTATAAATTTTAAATCCTTAAATTCTAATAATTTACCGTTAGGTAGTCGAGTTAACGCCCCAATAGCATTAATACCAATATTAACTATAACCTTCTCCCAACATTCTTTATTAATATCTTCTACAATACTAGAGTCCAAACCCGCTAAATTTAATAAATCTTTTAATAGGATTAGATCTAATCTCGCCTGCTCTTTTACTTGCTTTTCTAAATTGAGATCATTTAGAAATGGAAAACCTATCTTCGTAATTCCTGCTCCTGTATGAATTATTTGCCCCGGTTTATCTAACAGTGCTCCATTTGTAGTTACAACTCGAATAATCTTTGACTTATTACACCAGGGAATAATAGCATCCTCATTTCCAATCCCATTTTGTAAAATTACTAACCATTTACTTTTCTTAATTAATTTTTGATACTGGAGCATCGCAGATTCATTATCATACGCTTTTGTTGTAAGAAAAATAAAGTCAAACCCGAAAGAAGGATCTTGAATAATATTCTCTTCATAAAACTTCTCATTGTCATAAGCTTGTATGCTTTTAATCACTCTTATTTGCTGATTACTATATAACTTTAGCCCCTTCTTGTTCACCTCATCAGCATGGGCTTTCGTACTAAAAAAAATTACTTTAATTGAATAAACATCAGATTTAATATCTGCTAAATATGCACCAAATAAACTTCCTATTGAACCAGCACCAATAAATCCAATCTTTAAAATTTTTATGGTCAAAATATGTGAGTACCTTTATTTTTTATTTTAAAAATTTATCCAATCCTTCTTGCCCCTTAGAAAACTCTCCTGATTTCTTCTTAATCTCCAAAATACTGATGTCTTTTGGTGACCGTCTAGGTGATACATCTAATTCTTTCATTAACATCAAAGAATTCTTCGCCGCATACCCTGAGAAATGGTTGTTAAAATATATTCCAACCCGTTCTGATTTTTGAATTACCTCTCGAATGGAATACGCCCAATTCTTTATTTCCTCCTCATTAAAGCAATAATCAAACCAAATCTCTTTACCATAACCATGAAACCTAATATAAGAGAAAGCAGGATTTGTAACATCCATTCTGGGAGGAAGTTTCGGCTCAATAACTGCACAATATGTCAAATAATTATCTTCTAAATAATTAAACACATCCTTAGACATCCATGATTTATCTCTAAACTCAACTACTAAATGATAACCATCTTTTCTAGGACTTCCAGGCCATTTATCAATGAATTCCTTTAAATTACCAAAATATTTATCTTTTGTGAAGTAAGGTGGCAACTGAATTAAAAATGCTAATAACTTCTTCGATCTAATCAATGGATCCATTGCTTTAAGAAAATAATCTAAATCATCTAAACAAACCTCAATCTCTAACTTTTTCTCATGGGTGACTGATTGAGGGAGCTTAGCCGAAAAAACAAAATCTTTTGGTGTTTTACTAACCCAATTATCTACAATTTGTCTAGGGGGAGTATTATAAAATGTTGTGTTAATCTCATTCGTGTAAAAAATCTCGGAATAATAATATAAATAATTTTCTTTCCTTAAACCTTTTGGATAAAAAGGACCAACCCACTCATCATACCCCCACCCCGATGTTCCTACTAACACATTCCTGCCAGTCATCTACTTCTAAACTTATCTGATTTTCTATAACCCCTTCGAAATCTTACAGGGCTATTATTACTAATTTATGGTATTCATAATTAAACTATAAAAGTTACTATATTTTCTAATTTGTACCCTTTATTAACTCAGAACTCTTTATGATTTCACCACCTATTAACCATATAATTAATCATACAGAAACACCATAATTTACCTTTTAAATCTTATGATATCAGACCATAAAATTTTTAATTAAGGATTTATTCTAATATTTCGTCGATGGTAATTTTACCATTGATAATTATCGGTGAGAAATATCTTATCCTTTATGGATGACATACACCTTTAATTGGTAAGGCCTCGTGGAAGTACATCTCATAAGGCAATCCATGTGAGAAATTGATGGCAAAGACACGAACATGTAAAAACTCCTCAGTACGGCACATGAAAGACCCTATGAATGAGATGATACAGGAAACGATACGCTACACCAAGCATGAAAATCATGCTCATAAGAACATACTCCCTTTATAAATTAAGTCTTCTAATTATCGTCTCAAATCGTCGCTAAAGATATTGAGCAATCTCTACTGAATGCTCAATTGATTTACCGTCTCCGAATATGCATACCCTTATGCAAGTAATCTGAATCTTTCCTCAATTAGATGCCAATACGCCTCCGCTATTTGGTGGATATCTTGGCTTGGGCACCG
>JAEOTH010000085.1 GCA_016839915.1 Promethearchaeota archaeon | reverse complement strand
ATATAATAAGAACATAAGAGCGTGAAATTGTATTATGAGTAGAACGGAAGGAATTCTATATCCACCTGGAGAGATATTAAATCCCATACTGGGAAAAACTGATTTTGAATATGTAATACTATGGATGCTTAGTAATAATGAAATCTGCGAATGGTCCGATTTTGAAGCAGAAATAAGTCCATCAACTTTATCAGGAAATCTAAACAAACTTATGAATAAAGGATATATTGAGAAGCCAGAAAAAGGTAAATATCAAATTACATCTCAGGGAAGAGATAGATTTAGTGAGTTAGTCTATGATAAAAAATTAGGAAAGAGGAGATTAAAGTATCCTCCAGAACCATTGATGAGGCGAAGGAATTATGATCATTGGATATTGTGGATGCTTTATAACAATTATTCGTGTAAATGGTCAGATTTCAAACAAGAACCTCTTTCAATTAACCAATCTTCATTATCTAATAATTTAAATTCATTAATAGATAATGGCTTTGTTTCTAGGAAAAACAAGGAATATATTATAACACTTTTGGGAAAGACAGAATATTTCAAAATACTGAAATCATATGATTTAGATCGTCAATCAATATTAGAGCAAGAAAGTAAAAGAATTGAAGAAATTACAGAAAGGACAAGTAAATTTTTCAGCAAATATAAAATCGAAGATGATGAATTAAAATTTCGATATCTTGATCAGATTTTAAAGTTTCCTTATTCCAAGGTAGAACCAATGTTAAAAGATGAAGAAACTTTTAGTAAAATTCTATTGTTCCTTTCAATTAACCATCCAGATCAATATCCTGATTATATTTCACCGAGAGAATTTTCATTAAAGTATAAAGTTGATAAAACTACATTAGATTACTATATAAAGGAAATCGTAGATAATGAATTTTTTGATATAAAATTCTTTAAAATAGAGGATAAGCAAGGAGGGATTTACTATTTTCAAAAGTATGAAACAATTGAGAAGGTGCTTAACGCGATCGTAGAAAAACATATTATTAAATTTACTTATTTAAGCAAATTTCATGAAACTACGATAACAGATGTAGGATTGTTATTAGGTAAAATTTTGGATGATATTTGTAACAATTTATTTCATGAAAATCTGAAATCCTCATTAAAATCATTTTTACCGAGTTATATTAAATATTTAGCATACAAAATTGAAACTGAGAAAAAATTAGTGGATAATGAAGCAAAATTAGAAGGATTTGTATGGCAAAATATTTTTGAAGAATTTCAAACCTTTGAACCATTAAATATACCAATCCCCGGAGAGGAGGATGAGTATTATTATACATTAGATCCAAACATATTTACAGTTCTAAATATATTGCACCTAACTAAATTGTACTATATAAACACAAAGGAAATTCAGGAGAAATATTATCTATATAAAATAGATCTATTTAAAAAAATTGTGAAACATTTGTATAGAAGTAGAATTTCCAAAGCAAAAGAGCTATATCAGAATAGCAGAACACACTTAAAAACTGTTAATCAGTTAATTATAAAAGACATGATCGCAACATCATCAAGAAATTTAGAAGGTTCAATTGAAATAACTGATGAAATAATAAAAAAATATCCAGAGGAGATCATTGGATATTTGCTTCAATCAATTACTTACTTTATAATGGACAAGTATGAGAAATCGTTGGAGCTTATTGAAAAAGGATTAGAAATCGAATCAAATGCTGCTTTAATTAGCCATAAAGCTCAAATTTTGTTAAGATTATTACAGGGAAATGAAGCACTCGAACTTATTAACGAAGCGTTATCTCAATATCCAGACAGCTTTTTATTATTAAAAACAAAATTCTTAATCTACATTACTTATTGGATGTCTTTGGTAAAAGATTACAATGATCCTTTAGATATTCTTAATCAATTAATCATATTGAAACCAAATGATAAAGAAGTTTTACTTTTAAAAGGTTTATATTATTGTCAGATACAGAAATATAAGGAAGCAAGAAAATTGATAACAAATGAAATCGAGATCAACACTTTTAAAAAGAATCCTCGAATCGATACAGAGGCTTATTTCATTTTGGCATACTCATATTTAGCACGCGGAAAATTTGATAAATCTTTAGAAATTGCTAATTTAGTTTTAACTCTCTATCCAGACCATCCAATTTCATTTCTCACTAAAACATTAGTAATTGGCTATAATTTAATTTATAGATTTACTTTCAAAAAACCAAATCTTGATAATTTCACTGAATTAATAAACCTAACAATCTCTTTCGACCCTTTTATATATGACAAAACAAAATATCTTTTATTTCAAGCACATATTTTAAATGGACTAGGAAAACATGCGGAAGCAATTGAAGCTATTGATAAAGCTATTGAAATGGTTCCAACTTTGAATTTTTTATATACTAGAAAAGTGTATTATTTAATTTTATCAAAGAGAGGATCTGATGCTTTAGCATTAATTGAGGAATTGTTAATTAGTAATCCCTCATTGAAACGATCTCTTCTTTTACAAAAATCATTTCTCCACGTCCATACAAAACAATATGATGATGCATTAAAAGCTGTTGATGAAGCACTTGAAGCAAACCCAGAGGATCCCAACCCATTAAACAATAAAGCTATAATCTTGGCGTATTTGGGGAGAACAAAGGAAGCCATGGAAACTGCAGAATATTTAATAAGTCTTAAACCTAACTATGGAAACCATTATGATACATATGGTGAAGTTTTAATGGCTTTAAAAAAGTATGAAGAAGCTATTGAAAAATTAAAGGTAGCATTGAATCTTGAACCAACAAGTTGGTTTGCTTTCGCTACATGTTTGAAAATGGGAGAATGTTATAAGGAACTCGGAAAATATGAAAAAGCACTTGAATATTATGAAAAAGGGAAAAAGTTGACAGAAAAGTTGTATCCTGTTTTAAGGGAAGAGGAATTAAAAAACGCAGAGGAATTAATTTCTGAAATCAAAGTTTTGATAGGTGAAACGCAGGATATTGAATAACTCAAATAAAACATGTGACATCTATGGAATACAGATTTGTGAAGGCATTAGAATCTGATTTTAATCTTGGAAATCTTATTTCAGTTGATTTCAGTTCTATGGATGAAGATTCAGAATTGATTAGCATTACTGAAGAAATATTCAATGAAATTCGAGATTGTATTAAAACTAGAGGAATTCCAAGTCTAATTTGGTTCAAAGGAATAAATGAATCCATAAACCTTTTAAATTTTAGGTCAATTATTAAAAAAGTTAAAGCTGTTTATCCAAATCAGAAAATTGGCATATATTTAAATTGTGCGATATTTCAAGATGAATACCTTAGAGAAAATTTTTATACTTGTGATTTAGTCGCTATTAATTTAAATACTGTGGATATTTCTTCATTCTTAAAAATTAACAGGTGTCCAGATTCCATTAATACTGGAAAGGTTCTAGAGGGAATTATTGAATTTAGAAAAAATTTCAAGGGGGAACTGGGGATTTATACTATGTTTTTGAGTGATATTAATGATACAATTGAAAATGTTAATAATTTGAAAAAATTCTTATTAGAACTTATGCCTGACTATTATTCTATCAGTAATTATACATTAGATGGGTTTAACCCAGTTTCAGATGAATTTAAAAACCAAGTTAAAAAAATTTTAGAAGATCTCCCTTTTAAAGTTATTTTTATGTTTTAAAAAATGAATTATTTTAATTCAATGTAAATGTTTAACATTTTTCAAATTTAAAACCACAACACTCACAAAGACTTTCTAGATTATTTAAATATTTTAACATTGAATTGTACCACTTATCTAATAGTTCTTTTAATTGGTGTTTTATTGTATCCATATTTTTGGCATTATAGACATAAAGATATCCTTGTTTTTTAGAATCAATTAAATCCTTCACATTAGAATATTGTTTCATTGACATGGAACTACGGTCAATAAGTTTTAGAATCGAAAGCACTTGAAGAGCTCTTTGAATTGAACTTCTATCCATCTTCAAAGCTTGCGCTACTTCAGATGTTCTAACATCTTTATTCTTCAATAAATGACAAAGCACCTTAGATTCTGTATTATTGAGCCCTAAGATACATTTAAATAACTGTTCACTTGAAAAAATTGCTTTTTTATTTAAAATCTTATCAATTATCTCAAATTCTTTTAGTTGTCTTCCAATTACTTCCATTATTCATCAACTCAAAAAAAAATAAAAAATATAAAGAAAAAAGGAATTATTTTAACTGTTTAATTGTTTTAATTTTTCTAATACTTTTTTCAATCCTTCATAGTTCATTGCTCCAACAACTTGGTTTACAACCTCATCATTTTTGATAAATAACGTTGTTGGAATTCCTGATATTCCATACTTCATCGCTATGGCGTTATTTTCATCAACATTAACTTTTACAAAAATAAAATCACTTCGAAATTCACCATGAAGTTTCTTAAAAATAGGAGCAAAGAACATGCAGGGTCCACACCAAACGGCCCAAAAATCTATAATAATTATTTTATCCGGATATTTCTTCAATAAATTATTAAATTCTTCAGAAGAATGTATCTCTATTACATTTTCTGGCATTTCTTGATGCTTTAATAAAGTTTCTGCTTTCTTCATTCTCAATCTTTCTAATTTCTCATCAACATCTTGCATTTTTTTTCACTTCAATTCATAATTAAGTTGTGTAATATTTTTTCACAACTCCCTAAGATTATAAAATTTGACAGCATATTTAAAGGTGATTATTGTGTGAAAAATTTCACTACTTCTTCTATAGTAATAAGTTTTACTCTTCAGCAAGATTATCTAATTATGAATTTAGGAATAAAAAAAACATTAAAAAATATAATACGCCGTTTTCTATAATCAATTCTATGGTGACTATAACGAGAATAATAACTACTGATTCATGAACATTTTGTTTAAATACAATTTTAAAAGATGGCTTCCTAGAAAAGGTAGACTAAAATTACCGAATTTTCTATCAAACTCTCATTTATACTTTTATGAATATTCGACAATTATAAATTTTAAAGAATATTTTTTAAATCTTGTTTCAGCAGTTAGAGAATGGGACATAAAGTTGAAGATGAGAGACAATATTAATGTTTAAATGAAAATTTTCAGAGAGAATAAAATGGTATAAAATTTCACCATTTAAAAAATAGAAAAAAATAATTCAGGAAGAATAGAAGATAACAAATTTTTATTTAAAATTCTCTTCTTCTAAAATGTTTATTTGTTTTAGTCGTGAAGTTTTTCTCCGAGATGATACCATTATTTGAAATTCAAGATCCTTTTTGTACAAATCAGCGCATCGAATTATCTCATTGATGACATTTTCTGTAAGAGAATCTTCAAGAATATTAGTCCCATTAAATGTTGGTATTTCTGAATATTTATTAACTAAATCCTCCATAATTTCATTCGGAAGTACATCAGACCTATCTTTTATAGCATTATGAATCATTTCCTCCAATTTCTTATAGATTTGTCTTTTACTAAACTGACAATCAATGCATTTAGAGCTTCGATTCTTAAATATTTTTAATATTATTAACCCAGTAATAAATTTGAAGTTTCTTATTAAAATATTTTTATCTCTATTTCCATGTTGATTAATATATTCTATTACGGGCTTCTCCGCGTTAATATATAATTCTGAAAATTTCTTTGCTCTATTGAAATATGCTGGGACTATACAAAAGATTCTAGTAAACCAAAATGGTTTGATGTCAACTGGTGGATCTATATAAAAAATATAATAAACGATTCTTCCATCTCTTTCAGTATATAAAGTTGACTCTTTTTTCAGCATGTTTAGATATGTTGAAGTCGTTGATCTCGCGATCTCTTTAAAATATTTCTTATACTCAGACTCGACTTCTCCAGTAGAAATTTTATTTTTTCCTTCTAAATAATATTTTAATAAGATTCCTAGAATACGGTTTTCATGAAGGCGTCCGGTTTTTATCTGTAGTTCTTCTGATTCATCCTCCCTAAATTGAATTAAAAACGCGATTTCTGGCGCTATATCTTGAACAGCTTTATCTATTACTTTGAATTCGGAATCTAATACTTCAGAATTTTCTAACTCAGCCTTTTCTAATAATATTTCTTCTATTTCTGTTTTTCCAAACATTTTTAAAAAACTCAGATATAAACTGAATTCCTATTTTATTACTTATTTACTAGATTTTCAACTTTATTATAGGTTTTTACTTCGCACTTCAAGTGAAGTTCATACGTAATTATGAAGTGAATTTTATTTTTAAAAATCAATTCCACTCCCTGTTGTTTCAGTTAGCCACCAAATTATTAGAAATTGTGAGATTGACGATCCTAATATTGAAAATAACTGTCCTGCCCAAAAAAATAGATAATTTCTAAAACTTTGATGAGTTGCTAACTCTTGAGTTATTTTTTTCACCTTATTATTTACTAAATTTTATAAAAAAAATTAAAAAAGAATAAAAATTAATCTATAGATTTGGTTATTTGGAAAACTTCAGAAGCTTCTATAACTTCTGAGGTTTCAACAACTTTTGGAGTTTCTACAACTTCAGTGATTTCTTCAACTTCGTCCATCAATTTTCTATCCATAATCTCTAACTGCCTTATTTTTGTAAAAGACCATATTATAAAAGGAACGATCATTCCAATAATCGCAAACACCAGGAATAAATTAACTATCCCAAAAATTTCTGCCAATGGTCCTGCAATTAAAGCACCAATTGGAGCAATTGCCATAGAAATCATGTGATCAATAGACATTATTCTGCCAATCTTATCCTTAGATACAACTGTCTGTAAAATTGCTAAATAGGTAGAAACGGTAATTGGAAAAATCACCCAGGCAGGAAATAAAGCAACCATCATTAGTATAAAATTCCCTTTGGGCGCAAGAATCGCCGGTATTTGAAATAAAAAGAATAGTGATCCTCCAATTATATTTAGTTTAATTTTATGTTTCCAAGTTTTCTTTATTGATGTGATAATAGATCCAAGAATGTTTCCAAATTGAGATACTGTCATCAATAAGGCTAAATTCAATGCTGTTCCCTCATGTGTATATCGTATAAAGTAGGGCGTTAAAACAGTCCAGGGTCTATTAATAAAATTCCATACCATTGCGAAACCAATCATTGCAAAGAGTCCTGGAATCATTTTGATTGTTAATAAACCTGTTTTAAAATCCTTGAACATTGATTTTTTTGTAGCTTCTTCCGTAACTTGATGTATTTTAGGAATTTTTATAAGCACTAATGGGACAATAGCAATCAAAAACGTCCAAATATCAATAAGAAAAATTTGATCAACAGGGAAAAATGCTAAGAGTGTCGCTGCTATCACAGGACCTATAGTAAAAATTAAACCCGAAAAAAGAAAATTAAAACCATTAACTCTACTTAAATGCTTCTTAGGAACCATCGTTGGAATTAGCGATTGAACTGCAGGGAGTTGAAATGCAAATAATCCCGCTCTAAATGTGTTGATTGCTAATATAAGCCATACTTCTTGTATATCAACAAGAAAAAAGAGAAACAATGCAAACGTTACAAATGCTTGGAGTGAATCAGATATTGCTATTATCGTTTTTTTATTCCACCTATCAGCAATAACTCCTGAAAATGGTGTTACGATAATTTGTGGGAGAAACATCAAAAATGTTGATATAGATAGTACAACAGCGCTACCTGTTTCAATCGTTAACCACCACGTAACTGTAAAACCGACTATCAAAGAACCTAGCATTGAAAATTGTTGTCCAAATAAGAAATACATGTAATGCCTAAAACTTTTTTTTGTAGGAGTCTGTTCCATTTCTGAAAACCTTTTTTTTATAAATACGTTTTTTATTAATTTTAAATAGTTTTTTTATTTATAGATTCAGTACATGAACTTTTGTTGAACTTTAAGTTCATGAGTGAAGTTTCTTCTTCAGTAAATTTTTTAATCTTTTCATAAACACTTATATCACATACCGGACAGGACATTATTTCATTATCTATTATTAAACATAGAGAATCACAGTCCGGACAATGAAAACGTCTTGTAAAATATATTTCTTTAATATCCATAACTCACCAACTTTTTATTTTTATTTTATTATTTTGAGGACGAGATTAAGCCTCGCCCTCTCTGCTTTATTGTATTTTAATATGGAATGGAAAAGATTTAATAGCCTCTTAATTTGAAAAAAATTTTGTTTTAATTATTTTTAATTATAATTAATATACAGCAAAATTCCTGCAGTTCGATTTCTGATGAACCCGATTGATAGAAATTAATTCTTGATGATATTTTGCGTTAGATTTTGATGTGTGTTTTAATAATTCTTTACTAAGCTTAGTTGAATCGTCTGATTTTACTATTAAGATAATCTTCTTTATTTCGGGCTCAGAAAGACATTCCATCATAACTTTTTCAACATCAATACAATTTTTCCTTACATTTATTTTCCTTATTGCTTGAGCCATTTTTTTTTAACCTCCAATTCATTCTTTTCGTTTATTTTATGATAATTTAATTACTTTGGTGATCGTGATTTTAAAAAAAAAAAATTGTAATTAAAAATACAATTTGCCAATATACGCTTGTTTCGCGTCAAAATGGGTCCTTACCTTCTGGTAATATTCATAACTATTTTCCATTTTCATTTTCTTTTCTCTCTTTTTATTCTTTTTTTTGTTTTTTTCTTTTTTTTCTTAATTATTTGTAGTTGATCGTACAATATATAGTTTTTATTACCAAACTTCCAGCGTAGTTTGTACTACGACCGAACTACAAATGAAGGAGTGAACTTTGTAATTAGAAGACAGAGAAGAGCTGTGAGGGAAATTATAAAAAAGCTAAGAGTATTTAAAGAACTTTCGTCCTAAGTTTTACGGAGTCATATAGTTTAATGACCCTATACATTTATAAACGAAAGAAGTCATTATAATATTAGGAGAAAAAAATCTCAAAAAAATTGATGTAAAAGAAAAATTAAAAAATGCAAAATCAGAAATCTGGCAAATTTATCGTCTACAAGGGCAGAAAAGAATATATAGATGAGCGGGACAAATCATTGTCCTTAGTAACTGAGGGAATCAAGGATATTACAGAGATAGAAGGGTTGGAAGACTTGAAATGTCTGGAGATATTAGGTTTAAGCGGTAACAAGATTACAGAAATTAGCGGTTTGGAATCATTGGTAAACTTAAAGGAACTACATCTTGAGGGCAATCAGATTTCTGAGATACAAGGACTTGATAAGCTTAAAAATTTAAAATATTTAAGGTTAGGTGGGAATAATATCACGGAAATAAAGGGGCTCGAAAAATTGAATAACTTAGAGGCTTTATTTTTTTGTGATCCTACTCAGCCCTCTGGAAATGAAATCGAGGAAATTAAGGGCTTAGAGAATTTAAAGAAACTCACCTTCCTAAATTTAGGTTGTAACCAGATTGTTAAAATTGAAGGGTTAAGTAACCTTATAAAATTAGAGGATTTGTACCTATATTCTAATAAAATTTCAAAGATCGAGAATCTTGAGGACTTACGAAATTTAAAATACCTTAATCTTGGCAAAAACAAGATTGAAAAAATTGAAGGGTTGAAAAATCTAACAAATTTAGTTGTTCTTGATCTCTCTGAAAATAAGATTAGCGAGATGAGTGGATTAGAGAAACTATATAACCTGAAGAGGCTAAGCCTTAGTTTCAATAATATCTCTGAAATCAAGGGTTTCGAGGATTTAACAGCGTTAAATGAATTATCTCTTGATGCTAACAATATTTCCCATCTACAGGATATTGAAAGGCTAAAATCTCTTTGGATGATTTCCTTAAACGGTAATCCAGTATCAGAAGAAGAGTTAGATAGCTTAGGAGGGAAAAGGTTTAGAAAAACTGTATATCATCAATCATCTAAATGAAGAAAATAAAAAAAAAATTAAAAAAAAAAATTTAATTAAAAAATATAAATCCTTCAGGCTGGTTATCCGCTTTTTGAGGTGTTTGCACGAATTCCTCCCAATATGCCCACCATTGTACACTGTCATATGCGTACTGGTGTGCTTCAAGGGCATTTTTTCCTTGATTAATACCTGACCAAAAATAATGCGAATAAAATGGATCACCAGTACTGGTTAATCCATTTGCTAACTCATCAACTTTACAAGATGTAAAAACTAGATAAGGGAATATATTAAAAACTACTATAAAATGACCTGAATTACAAGATTCTACAAGTAAGCCTATTCTTTGAGTTCCATCAGGGTTATTAGTTGCGTGATATGCAATTTTATTAAACTGGTTGAACATCTCACTATCATGTTTTCGAAAATTTGCTCTATCGAAAGGAGATAGAATAATTTCAGAACTATCACCAACTTTTTCTCCATGACAGCAAAAATATGCAAACATCTCATCTTGACTGTCAATTCTTTTTTCTGAGAGACAATCAAAAATATTATCCAATTCTAGATCTGAACTCACATCGTTATAAATATAAATTTTAGTATAACCTTCTCTGAGTCGAAGAGTTTCTTTATAATTACGGATATGTTCTTCAACGAGGTGGGTCTTTATGAAAGGATAGGTAGCAGATGTACCATCAGCGCTATCGCTGGTGTAAAAAAATACTCCAACCTTGTCAATAATGTCAACTCCAAATGTTTTTTCTCCATAATAATTGGAAGAGCCAGCCTCACCATACAAACTAAGTGTATAATAACCTGATTTTGGCATTGGAATCACAGTATCTCCATATATTTCTCTTCTATTTACACCTCCATCCAAAGAGTAATCCATATAATCATAGCTATCTTTGCTAACATCAATAAGTAATCCTTCATACAAATTATCATAGATATTATAATATGGATCCCATGAAATTCCAATTGCATCTAAATATATTTCTTGGAGCATAGGAGGATCTTCTGACGTTTTAATGCATAATTTATCTATATTTCCACCTTCAAGCGAGATATCCTTACTGTAATCAAAGCTACACCCATCGGCAATTCGTATTTTCCATTGATTTTCCAATCCTTGATAATACACACCAATTCCTTGATAATTAAACATTACTTGAATATGATACCACTTATAATTGATAAAATCTATTTGGGTTAACCCTGGTATTGTATAAAATGAACCACCATCTTTAAAGAGCCAATCTCCTTCATAATATCGTATATTAATAAGTTCAGTATCACTGGA
This sequence comes from Promethearchaeota archaeon, assembly GCA_016839915.1. Lineage (GTDB taxonomy): Archaea > Asgardarchaeota > Lokiarchaeia > Sigyniarchaeales > SOKP01 > Loki-b32. The sequence continues at coordinate 598 of JAEOTH010000085.1, read as the reverse complement.
TTTTAAAATAATATAATAATCACAATAGTCGTAATCTGAATAAAACCAAAATTCTATTGTACCATATGACCTAGGACTATTGAATGTTTTCTCTGCTTGAACATAATCATTATTGGTTTTAGATAAGCCTAGAACCTTTTTATGACCTTCCATTTCAGGATATACTAAAAATCTAGCAGTAGGTCCAAATGACAAATCAACCCATCCATGTGGAACTTGATAATTTTTTGTATCTTCAAATCCGAAAGTACTAGGGTAATACCCCTCATATGGATCTTTAATTTCAATATTATCACCAATATCATAATTAAAATCCCATGAATACCCTATAGCATCAAAGTAGACGTTATAATGGCCTCCATAGCTATTCGTGTATAGATGGAGGTCCTCTAACTGATAATTACTGTAAAACTGATATGGATCATATCTTACTCCATCAATATGTACATAATATTGGTTCTCACCAAGTCCCTTATACTGATTTGTTGTATGTTCAAAATCAATTCGAATATGATACCATGTATCTACTATAGGTACTGGTGCCTCAGTAATATCAACCCAACTCGATCCATCCCTAGCTTGCCACTTAGGAGAGCTT